>CAVODA010000236.1:0-3418 GCA_963694265.1 Dehalococcoidia bacterium | reverse complement strand
GGGTGGTCTGCCAGACGGTCTGATAAAAGACTAAACCGAACCAGAAAGTGCGGCGTAGGCGGCACGGGCAGCGGCGCCTTCCGCATCTGATTTCTTGCCTCCGGTGCCGGTGCCCACCACCTGCCCGTTGACCAGAACTTCCACCGTAAATATGGGGTCGTGATCCGGCCCGGTACTACTTGCCAATTGGTATACGGGAGGGTTCATGCCTTGCCCCTGGACCATCTCTTGCAGTTGGGACTTGGGGTTCTCCGGAGGGCCGCCAGATTGCTGGGCCTGGGCCAATTCAACGTCTATCAATTGCAGAATGAGTTGGCGGGTGAACTCGTTGCCCTGGTCAATGTAGATGGCGGCGATTAGGGCTTCAAACGCGGCAGACAAGACCGAGTCCTGTTCACGACCGTGGGTTATCTCTACGCCTTTGCCCACGAACAAATAACTACCCAAATCAATGCGGCGGGCAATATTAGCCAAGGTTTCACGGCGGACTAGGGAGGAACGGGTCTTGGTTAATTCCCCTTCATCGGCGTCAGGGAATCGAGTGTAGAGTTCGGTGGAAACGGCCAATTCCAGGACAGCGTCGCCCAAAAACTCCAGGCGTTCATAGCACTCGGCAGGGTCTATGCCGTTCTCATTGCAATAGGAGCGATGCACCAACGCCAAACGCAAAATGCTGGGGTCCTTGAAGGAGAACCCCAGCGTTGTTTCGAGGGCTTTAATTTTAGCCCTGCTTGGTGCGGTGCGGTTTCTAGATAACCCCATGAGGCCAAGGGGGCTGGGGGCGCTTGAATTCTCCAACGTGGATGAACTCACTCATAGCTTTGGTCATTGTCTCGTAGATCTCCGCAGCCTGTTCATCTGGAGGAATGAACATCTTCAAGAAGGCAGCATTGCCCTCGCCAAAGACGAAGGTCGGCACGCCAAACGCGCCATGCTCTTCCACAGCAACGGTATGAGACGCTCCAATGTCCTTCAGCAGTTCGGGGTCGGCGGCGTCCTCACGGAAGCGGGCCATGTCTAGGCCTGCAGCCTGGGCGGCTTCTTCCATTACTGCTGGGTCCAACAGGTCTTTCTTGTCTTCGTGCCGGGCGCGGAGAAGGGCCATGAAGAAAGACTTGAATTCGTCTTCTCCCTGACGCTTGGCGGCTAGACCGGACATGTGGGCCAAGAATGTCTTGTCGGAACCGTCAATCATCTGGGGTTGTTCCCAGAGTTTAACGTCCGACTCTTTGTCACTGTTGACCTGGGCTAGAGAGAAGGGTTGCCAATCAACCTTGATCGTCTCTCCGGTAGACTCTTCCACTTTCGACAGCCACACGGCTGCGTTATAGACGAAGGGTCAACGGAAGTCGTAAAAGGTGGTGAATTGGGCATCAACCATATTGCTACCTCCCAAATTTCGCCAGGATAGATGACTCAATCCACGCCTGTAATACGCATGGACTGGGTATATGTATGGATTGTATCCACAGGCTCACGGGTTGTCAAAGCGCAGACGGCAGTTTATTTGTTGATTATTGGACGGCTTTTCAGCGCAGAAACAACGTTGTGAGGCCATTTGGAATCCCTTCCTACATGCTATAATTTCGGCTCCGATTATTGAGCTCTACTGGACTGCCACAGGAGGCTTCACCACGCCTGAGTCGCAACCTCATTCGATCCCTTTAGACCGAATTGCTGCTGCCGTTAGCGGCGGGCAACTGGCCGTCTTAAATTTCCTACGCCAGCTTGCCTCCGAAGAAAGCGTTCCTATCTATCTGGTGGGCGGTCCGGTACGAGACTCTGTGCTAGAAATACCGATCCATGACCTGGATTTCGTCGTAGTTGGTAACGCGCCGATAGTGGCTACTGAATCGGCCACCAACCTCGGCGGTACCGTTACCGTCCATGAAAGATTTGGCACGGCCACTGTGGAAATTGAGGGCGACCGGGTGGATATCGTAACCGCACGTAAAGAAACATATGCGTTCCCAGGATCACTTCCAGAGATAACACCCAGCGATATCAACGACGACCTGGCCCGTCGTGATTTCTCCATTAATGCGATGGCACTGTCACTGTCCGGCGAAAGTCCGGTAGTTATTGACCCGCACGGTGGGCTGCAGGACTTGGAGAACAAGACGATTGTCGTCTTGCATCCTGGCAGCTTTACCGACGACCCAACTCGTATGCTGCGGGCGGTGCGCTACGAACAGCGCCTGGGTTTTAAAATTTCAGAGACCACGCTGTCATATTTGAATAAGGCCGTCGATGAAGGCCATGTGTCTGCGGTTAGTGGGGATCGGTGGCGGCAGGAATTCCTGAAGATTTTCGATGAAGACCGGGCTGCTGAGATGTTTGAGAGGGCTATTGAAATTGGCATTTTGCCTGCGATTCATCCAGCCCTTTCGAATAAGGCAAGTCTGGCTCGTTTGGTTGGTGAGGTCGGCCTGGGCCCCAGCGACTACCTGGCCGCATTGGTTGGAGATTTGAGCCCTCTGGATGGGGACGCAGTCTCGCAGCGGTTAAACTTGCCAATCCATTGGGCGCGCGTGGTACGTGATACCATCACTTTGAAAGAATTTACGCCCGTGATTTCTGAATCGGCGACCAAGATTTCAAACATTTGCCGACTATTGGACGGCCTGGACTCTGATGCAATCGCGGCGTCGGCCTGGTTCTCTCCGGACGCCCAATTTGCGACTCAGCTACGCCGGTATTTGGATGAATGGCGGATCGTAAAAACTGCTCTGACAGGCGACGACCTGCTGGCGATGGGCGTGACGCCCGGCGTTAAAATCGGCGAGGTATTGCAGGAATTGCTCTCGGCGAAACTGGACGGCTTAATCGGTAGTGAGACGGAAGAACGGTCCTTGGTGAATCAAATTATTTCGCAAGGGAGTTAATCCACTGGTAATGGCGGAATAACAATGGCAGAACAGTCGGGCATACCCGATAACCTGGAAACCCCTGAAAATGAATTGGAGTCCTGCGTCATCTGTGGTGATGCTCTGGACGGAATCCAAGAAACTTCCTGTCAGATGTGCGGCGGCAAGTTCCACCAGCCGTGGACTCAGGATGGCAGCGTGCCCCAGTGCGGCCGAATCGGCAGCCACGAGGACGCCTTGGCCATCGTGTTTCTCTGCGACGATTGTTACTACGGACGCCGCCCCTAAGCGGTCCCCAATTACTAAACCAAAAACCGAAGGCTGGCGGCCTAAAATGTCAGCTAATACCCTAAGGAGAACACGGCCATGAAAGCGGTCTATATCGAAGCCCACGGCGGCACTGAAGTCCTGACTTACGGCGACCAACCAGAACCAGAGGTTCAGGCCGGTGAGATCAAGATTAGAGTCAAGGCCACCGCACTAAACCGTTTGGACCTGTACACCAGGGACGGTGGGCGCGGTCTGGAGCGTGAATTTCCCCCGGCTTTGAT
>CAVODA010000235.1:0-3422 GCA_963694265.1 Dehalococcoidia bacterium | reverse complement strand
ATATGTCCTACGACGATTGGTTCCGCGACAAGGTGGCCTACGGCACGCCCGAAGCGGTGACGGAGAAGCTACAGAGTTTGACAGAGGAATTGGGCTTGGATCGGATAATGTTTGAGGTCAATTTTGGCAACAAGATACCCCTGGAAATGCAGCAAGCCAGCCTCAAACTGATGATGGAAAAAGTAGCCCCCAATTTGATCTAACCAGGTTTCTATTGGAGCAGTATTCCAGGAATTTTAGGGGAAACCTTGATTTCTCGTTATGAAAACGAATTCCAATTAGTGGCAGGCGGGAGATAATAGAGATGTCAGTAAGATGGGATGATTTGGAAATTGGGTCTCGGGTGGAAGCGCTTGAGACATTTGAAGTGCAGATGGGCATGGGTGCCCCTGTAGGCAGTGGATTATTCAATATTGAGGCTGGGGATACTGGAGAGGTCACGGTCAAACGCAAAGCGGGTAAGCTTCACTGGCTCGTTATAAAATGGAACCGGTTGGGGCGGACCTTCAATCTGAACGTAGATCAATTTTATTTAGTACGGCCCGCTAAAGACTGGATAGTGGTATTCGGACATTATCCAACTTCCCAATTTTGTGCTAGTATCCCCGTAAATCCCGCATATAGCGGTTCCGCAAAGCCCCGAACAAACTCTTAATGAGGTGCTCTAGGAAATGGTTCAAGCAGAAATTAAAACTAGATTCCAGGTCGGTTCTATTACGTTCATAGCCCGTCATGAACTATGGGACGGAAACATCCAAGACCACGCAGATCAAGGCGTTTCTATTGTCATCCAGGGTCAAATAAACGGCGAAGAGACCACACTCCTTCGCTTTAACTGCTTCGACATTGAGCGAAGCTACATCTATGGTCCGGAGAACCCCGACCTAAAGGGTGACGGCCCAATGATGCTCGCCGGCCGAACCGAAGGCTCCACTGGTATGGGCAAGCTCTATCGGATGGACCCGACAGCTGATGGCAACCCCATCGGTTGGACCATCAAGACCCTCAAGGCGAAACTCCCTGACATGCTCAACCGATCTGGCTATCCGGAGATCGCCAAAGAGGTTGACCTAGAATTGCTGATGGAGGTTCTCCCTCAACTGGAAGCCACCGCGCGAGAGCTTTTCGTTTCCAAGCGGAACACCGTAAAGCACAACCGTGGCACAGACATCTTCGAAGCCGGTAACATCCGTTTCGGCCTTGAGATGCGTCGTCTTCCCGTCGGTGACGGTGGACTGGCCATTCACGTATTGTCAGACATCGGTGGCGCCACCTCGAAGTCCTTCGTCGAAGAGACCGAGCTCATGGCCTTTGACCTCTTCTGGGACGGCCCCCACTACCACTATGGCCCCCGTAACAAGAACCACCGCATCTATTGGGACAGAACCCTCGTCCAGGATTATCTAGGATGGGTTTTGGACAAGATTGATGGCAAGAAGCTGGGAGCCATGATCGAGCGAGCTGGTTATCCAGGCGTTGCGGCAGACCTCGACCAAGACATGATCGATGCCGTTCTTCCTGCTTTGACTAAGAGGGCACGCGAGATGTTGGACCTCGGCGAGACTCTAACCGGCCACCCTGGTTTGCCGGCAGATGTCACCCCGAACCTAGTACCCAACTAAGCTTTTACGCAGGCAACAAAAAAGAGTCCTTCCCGGTAGGCCGGGAAGGACTCTTTTTTATTGGCGTTCTATTTATCTATAGTTCTATTTGTCTATATCACCCTGGCAGGGTTTAGCTGAAATTAATTATCAGGACAATGACTGCGATTGGAATGCCAAGTACCACCAGCATACAGCCAAGTTTGAATATGCAACTCATGATAGTGAGCGGCAATTTGATTAGCTTCAGTGCCAAATTAATGGGCATAGTTATTAGCCCAAATAGTTTAAACATCGACTACGCAGTAGCCCACTGAACTCCGTTTAGTACCATCTTCTGGAACTCCGGGGAATCAAAGCTCTTGCCATCATGGCCCAACAGCAGGGTGAAGACCTTGCCCTGGCCGTAGGAGCGGGTCCACCCCAGAGGGAAGGTTCCGGCGGGCATGTGGGTGTCCGTTCGGTCTGGTCCCCAGGGCCAGGTTCCTTCCACAGATGTTCCCTCGAGGAAAACATCGTTGTCGGAACTGTATTCAATGCCCATGTACAACTCGTCATCGGTGGTGAAGTCGGAGACTCCGGCTGCGCCCGCGTGGCTGGCGTTCTTAACCTTGATGTCGAATTTTCCGTACGGTGGGTGGAAGCTAGTGCCGGTGATCCAGCCGCCGCCGGTGATCTCAGCGAACGCCGGCCAGTAGTCGGCCCCGCAACCGGAGATATGCAGGCAGAGGAACCCCTTGCCCGACTTTACATAATTGATGACGCCGTTCTGTTCTGCTTCAGACATCTTAAATTCTTTGAAATCAGCGGCGTTCTCTCGGCGAGTGTTGAAAACCAGGGCGTCGTAGGCGGCCATCCCGGCAGCGTCAGCCAGTGCAGAGGCATCCTCCGTGACGGTCACATCGTGGCCAGCCGACTTCAGGAACGTTTCCAGGATTGGTGTGGATTCTTCATAGGGGTGTCTTCCACCGGATATTACGAGCAGCTTCAATTCTGTTGCCTCCAGTTATGCTATTTAAAATGAATGCTTACGGGGTGATATTATACGCCACCTGCGCCGGGAATTTAGCCACGATGAGCCATGGCGTCGGCGGGACTGGTTGTAGACCAGTTATAGAGCAGGAATGACCACATCACATAGCAGATTTAGAGCTTCATCAACATCTGGCCCCAGTTTGGAAAACATCAACTGGTTAAAGCCCTGGGACTGGGCGATGCCTTGCACTTCTATCATCCGGTCAAGGCAGTCTTCCGGCTCGCCAGCTATGAAAATGGCGTCAATCATTTCGTCAGTGACTTAGGGCATCAAAATCCGTAGCGGAGACGCCGGCTTTTTCGGCCTGATCCAGCCGTTCAGCATCCTCTATCTTCACGCCCAGCGACCGAATATTTTCATGGGTGTAACCGCGGCGGTACATGTTTAGGATGCGTTGACCGGCGCTTTCTTTCACAAATGCCCGAGCTGCTTCGCGGTTGCTGGACACCGAAATCTTGATCTCCGCTATCTTGGGGCCATTGGTGTCTTTGCCGGACTACCGGGCGGCGTTGTCAAAGATTTCAATCAACTCGGGCACTCGGCCGGTCATGAGTGCCGCCATGTAATGACCGCCAAAAATGAGACCTTCCATATTCTCCCCTACCACCGCCAAGCCAAGGGGTCCGTTACTGCCGGAGTATTGGAGAATGGGAGTCTTGGGGTTGAAGTTCAACCTAAATTGGCCGCTGGGATTGAAGTTGAAATAATCCAACAGGGTGGGGTAATCAGCGAAGCAGACCGTTTCGCCGTTGAGCAACCTACGCAGGCTCTGGGAGGTTTCCCGT
>CAVODA010000234.1:0-3444 GCA_963694265.1 Dehalococcoidia bacterium | reverse complement strand
AGGACGCCACCCCGGTCCGCCTGGGACAGGAGTTCAAGGGCTTTGCCGGACAGGCCGAGTATAGCGTGGTGCGGCTGGGCCGTGCTCAAGAGGCGCTGGCAGAGGTTGCTCTGGGCGGCACCGCAGTGGGCACTGGAGTGAACACCCACGAGGAGTTCTCTGAACGAACCTGCAAGACGGTTTCCGATGCTTCAGGCGTGCTGATTAAAGAGACAGGCAACCACTTCCAGGCCCAGGCTTCATTGGACGGGTTGGTGGAGGCTAGTGGCGAGTTGAAGACCATTGCCATCAGCCTGCACAAGATAGCCAACGACATCCGGTTCATCGCCTCTGGCCCGCGCGCCGGTCTGGGGGAAATTTCCCTTCCGGAGGTCCAGCCTGGTAGCTCAATAATGCCGGGTAAGATTAACCCGGTAATTTCAGAATCGGTGATTCAGGTTGTGGCCCAGGTGGTGGGTAACGACGCCACGGTGACCTTGGCTGGCCAGGGCGGCTACTTTGAGTTGAACACCATGATGCCGGTGGCAGCCCACAACATTTTGCAGTCGATTTCCCTGTTGGCGGCTTCCGCGCACAACTTTGCCGAGCAGTGCGTGAAGGGAATCGTGGCCACTAGCGTGGGGCCAGACATGGTTGAGAAGGGTCTGATGCTGGGAACGGCATTGGCACCCGCCATTGGCTACGACGCAGCAGCGGCTATTGCCAAAGAGGCATCTGCCAAGGGTACGACAATTAGAGAGATGGCCAAAGAGAAGACAGAACTGACTGACGCAGAGTTGGACGAACTGCTAAAGCCAGAGAGTATGACCGAGCCGGGTATCGGCGCCGGTGGAGCGGGCGGAGGCGGTTAGCCTCGCACTCAAATTTCACCAGATTAGATCTAGGAAAATAAAAAGAGGGCTAGTTCAACTAGCCCTCTTTTATTTCATCTTCGAACAACGGCAGACCGCGCTCGGTGGCCCGCATGAGGCATTCCATACAACGCTGATTCGCAGTATGGCCGGCGGATGACCAGATGTTCTCCGAGGTCTGACCGCAGATATAGTCAGGCTCCACGTTCTCGATACCAGTGCTTTCCAGGTAGTGGACAACACCTTGTTTGCGGGGATTGGGCCACCACCAGCGGGAGATGCTGGCGTCCAACTCGTCAAGATAGGCCTTGAACTTGTCCTGCCATTCACCCTCGGCTGGCATCAGAACCAGCCATCGGCCATTCTCCGAGTCTGGGTCTCGCTCGGCCTTGAGGTCTCCGCTTCGGATATATTCTCTGACATTACGCTGGGAAATGTTCAGCTTGCGCGATGCATCTTGTATCGTTAATTTTTCCATTCGGACTCCGTTTAATCACCCCTGTCGCCAGCCTGAGCCTGCCAGTTATTAGCTGATTCTAGCTCGTCTAATTTTGGGTCATGGCTGGATCCTCAATGGTGTCAGCCAAAGAGCCACCAGGCGGAACCATGGGGTATACATTTGTGCTTGAGTCTACCACGAACTCAATCAGGAACGGGCCATCGTGGGCCTGAGCTTGGCGCAGGGCCGGCAGGACGTTCTCTTGGTCCGTTACTCGCACCGCGCCAACACCGTAGGCCTCCGCCAGCTTGATAAAGTCGGGGCCACTCACGGGAACCGCCTTCAAGTGGTTGTCGAAGTACATCTCCTGCCACTGTTTGACCATGCCCAGGTGGCCGTTGTTAATCAAAGCGATCTTTACCGGCAGCTTTTCCTCGGTCAGCGTGACCAGTTCCTGAAGGGTCATCTGGAAGCCGCCGTCTCCGGCCACTGCCCAAACGGGCGTGCCAGGCTTGGCAATCTGAACTCCGAGCGCCGCTGGCAGTTCGAAGCCCATGGCCCCAAGTCCGCCGGAAGACACAAACGAGTTTGATTGGTTGAACGATAGGAACTGGGCGGCCCACATTTGGTGTTGGCCAACCCCGGTGACAATCGTGGTTTCGGAATCTTCTTGAAGCAGCGTGTCCAGCGCGGCGATTACCTGTTGTGGCTGGAGTTGGTCACTGGCCGGTATGTTCAGCGATGGATGGTCGTGCTTCAGGTTGGCGATGTATTGCATCCAGTCTGGCCTTGGCGTGTTCGTAACCATGGGCGTCAGTTGCTGGAGCAGAGCCTTGGCATCGCCGACCACCGCGACTTCCACCGGCACGTTGCGGCCAATCTGGGATGGGTCAATGTCCATGTGGATGATCCTGGCGTGGGGAGCAAAGGTGTCCACCTTGCCGGTGACCCGGTCGTCGAAACGCATACCAACGCCAATTATCAGGTCGGCTTCGTTCACTGAAAGGTTTGACCAGTACATGCCGTGCATCCCCAGCATGCCCATGCTCAAGGGATGACCGCCGGGGAAACTGCCCAAGCCCAGCAGTGTGGTGATTACGGGTATTCCGGACTGCTCGGCAAGAGCCAACATATCTTTGTTGGCCCCTGAGGTCATCACACCGTGACCACTGATGATCAGCGGGCGCTCGGCCTCATTAATCAGTCGAGCAGCCTCTTTTAGTCGATCTGACGCTTCTGCCGTAACGTCTGGAACCGGGACTTTGATCACATCAGGGAAGACGGCTTCGGTCAGTTCCATCTGCACGTCTCTGGGGATATCGATCAGCACGGGGCCCGGACGGCCTTCCTGGGCCACGTAGAACGCTTCACGGACTGTTTCAGCCAGGTCGGCGGGGTTCATCACCATGAACGTTTTCTTGGTGGTGGAGGCCGCTATGGAACAGATGTCACACTCTTGGAAGGCCTCGCTGCCCAACGATGCCCGCGCCACCTGTCCGGTGATGGCAACCATGGGCACTGAGTCGGCCTTGGCTCCCATGATTCCGGTGACCAGGTTGGTTGCGCCGGGGCCGGAGGTGGCGACACAAACGCCGACTTTGCCAGTGACCCTGGAGTATCCGTCAGCCGCGTGGGCTGCAGACTGTTCGTGGCGAACCAGGATGTGGCGTAATTGGGGGTAGGACCATAGAGCGTCGTAAAAGGGTAAGATTGCACCGCCGGGATAGCCGAAGATTGTATCTACGCCTTCCCTGAGCAGGCTCTCGCAGATGATTTCCGCGCCTTTAAGTTTCATATTGCCTCCGCAGCATCCATTAAATAATAGAATCTTTCCTGCAGAGAAAAGCACCGGAAAAACCGCTGTTTGGCATAAAAAAAGCCTCATCCCAACATAGGGACGAGACATATGCTCGCGGTACCACCCTAATTATCCCGAGGTTAATCGGGACCTCTCTTACAGGACACCAACATGTCCCGTCTTTCTTAACGGGGGAACGAACCCCGGCCTGGTCTACTGGCCCTCTTTCATATTCAGAGGATTTTCAACTGGCAGCTCCGGAGGGATTTTCAGTTCAGCTTCGGCACGCCTGCTTCCACCATGTCAGGCTCGCTAGGTACCTACCCCTGCTTACTCGTCTCCATCATAGCCATTGA
>CAVODA010000233.1:0-3447 GCA_963694265.1 Dehalococcoidia bacterium | reverse complement strand
TGGGTTATGACAACCTAGACGTTAGCGCACGAATTACTGGAAGCATCAGAGGGTTCAACCAGACCCAGTCAGAGATTCCACAGTACGCCATTAAATACACCGAACTTAAGCCCACTGACGAAGCCTTCATTCTGGGGTTCCAGGGGCCAACTACAAACCCACTACTGCCGGTGGATATTGGGCCAAAAGGCTGTTGGTGGGGCAATTCAGGAGACTCGATAGACTCCACTTTGTCCCACAGGGTACAACTGCCCAAAGGCGCGGTTGCCTCGTTGGAGTATGAGGTCTGGTTCGAGATTGAAAAGGACTGGGACTACGTTTACGTAGAAGTGTCAAAGAATTACGGAAAGTCCTGGCAAATCATCGAGACCTCGTTAAGTTCTCCGGAGAACCCAATCGGCAGTGGCTTTGGTCCCGGTTATACCGGCAGCAGCCAGGGTTGGGTGCAAGAATCCATAGACCTTTCTACCTACGCTGGGGAAGAAATCTGGGTCAGATTTCAATACGTCACCGACGACGCAGTGAACGCCGCAGGGGCCTGCTTCCGGAATATCAGCATCCCGGCAGCCGGGATATTTGCAGATGACCAAGATTGGGAGGCGAGTGGGTTTGTCTTTACCAACAACTTGGTTCGTCAGGAATTTCAGGTGCAGTTGATTACCACCGGTGCTGAACCGCAGGTGCGTCAAGTTTTGTTGGACGTGCACAATACTGGTGAAATAACAGTCCAACCGCCGGAAGAAGGCCAGAAACTGATAGTGGCAGTAGGTTCATTAGCCGAAAAAACCCGTGAGCCAGTAACCTACACCCTCACTGTATCTCCAGCCAACTGAACCTGGAACCAGACCCAAATGCTAGAGAATTGGCAGATACCGAGAAGTCTCATAATCTGTCACTGTGGCCCGGTACTCGTTCCACTCCATGGACTTGTTCTGAATAACGCTGTTCAGAATGTGCTCACCAAGTGATTCCTGGAGTAGTTCACTTCCTTCAGCCAGAGCCAATGCCTCGCCAAGACTGCCTGGCATCGCCTTGATTCCCTTGCTCTGCCGCTCTTCAGGTGACATGTTGAATACGTTGCCTTCAACAGCCGGTGGCACGGGGTATTCGTTTTCAATCCCCTTGAACCCAGCGGCCAGCATCACACTGAAAGCAAGGTAAGGGTTGCAAGCCGGATCTGGCGCACGGTATTCCACCCGCATGGAGCTCTCATAACCCGGTTTGTGTGCCGGAACCCTAATCAGGTCTGAGCGACTCGTGTGCGCCCACGAAATGAATGCAGGGGCTTCAAATCCTGGCACCAAGCGCTTATAAGAGTTCACCCACTGGTTGGTAATCAGCGTTATCTCAGGGGCATGGTGGAGTAGGCCGGCGATGAAACGCTTACCGGTGATTGACAGCTGGTGTTCGTCATCCGAGTCAAAGAACGTGTTCTTATCCCCTTGGAACAACGACTGGTGGATATGCATGCCTGAACCGTTCTGTCCAGAGATTGGCTTGGGCATGAAAGTGGCATAGACGGACGCCTGTTGGGCCAACTCTTTGATGAGCAACTTGGTGGTCATAACATTGTCTGCCATTGTCAGTGCGTCGGTGTATTGCAGGTCAATCTCATGTTGGCTGGGTGCACCTTCATGGTGGGAGTATTTGACCGGTATCCCCATATCTGCCAGGGTCAAGACCGTATCTCGACGAAGGTCCGCAGAGGGATAGCTTGAGATTTGGTCGTAATATCCCTGCTGGTCCAGCGGTTCCGCTGACTTGGAGTCCTTCAGGTAGAAGAACTCAAGCTCGGGTCCGATGTAGTAGGTGTAACCACTACTAGCCAGCCGCTCCAGGTTGCGCTTGAGAGCGTAACGGGGGTCACCGATGAACGGGTCTCCCTGTGGGGTTCTAATATCGCAAAACATCCGGGCTACGGCGTTCTGACGCGGACGCCAGGGCAGCAGAGTAAATGTGGTTGGATCAGGAAAAGCACGCATGTCACTTTCATCGATACGGGCGAAACCTTCAATCGCTGCCCCATCGAACCCCACACCCTGTTCAATGGCATCTTCCAAGTCTTCCACCGTAATGGCGAAGCCCTTCAGATGCCCCAGAATGTCGGTGAACCACAGGCGAATGAACTTAACATCATTCTCCCGGGCCATGCGTACCACGAAGTCTCTCTCCGCAGTCCGCTCTGCATCCATGTTCAGCCTCCAGATCTTTTCCTGAGATTAGCTTTGCCCTCAAGTATAACGGCTTTAACCTAGCACCGTAGGTAACCCGCGCGGGTACCGTGTATAGATAACCCGCATAAGAACAATGGGCGAGGCCAGCATCAATTGCCAACCCCGCCCACCAAAATGATTATTAAATTGTTGGCGTAAGGCCTACAGCTCGTAAGCCGTCTCGCCGTGCTCAGAGATATCCAAGCCAACGCCCTCACTTGATTCGTCGGCGCTGATACCAATCGTGTGCTTGATGACCAGCATGATGATCAATGTGACTACAAATGACCAGGCAAATGCGGCGGCGATGGCGACTATCTGGTAGCCAATCTGCTCCCAACGGCCAACTCCATCGCCAAGGGCATGGTAGCCGACGCCAACGAAGATACCAGTGGCCAAGGCTCCCCATATTCCACCCATGCCATGGACGCCGAATACAGCAAGAGCATCATCTACCTTGAAGCGAAGCAACACTTTGACCATTCCGTAGCAGAGCACACCAGCGCCTGCGCCAATAATCAAAGCGGGCATTGCCCCAACGAACCCGGCTGCGGGGGTGATGGCCACCAGGCCAGCCACCGCGCCGGTAGCTGCTCCGACCGCGCTAGGTTTCTTGTCGATTATCCAGGCCATGAACAACCAGGCCATCATGGCAGCGGCAGCGGCTGCATTGGTCACCACAAAGGCGTTGGTGGCCACGCCATCGGCGGCGAGGCTGCTGCCTGCGTTGAATCCGAACCAGCCGAACCATAGCAGGGCAGCTCCTAGGAGGACCATGGGAACGTTTGCCGGACCCATGGTCTGTTCCGGGAACCCGATTCTGCGGCCAATGACCAGGGCTGCGGCCAATGCTCCAGCACCGGCGCTGATGTGCACCACGGTACCGCCGGCAAAGTCCAGTGCCCCCAGGTCTCCCAGCCAACCGCCGCCCCAAACCCAGTGAGCTAGCGGCGCATAGACGATGGTCACCCACAGCACTATAAACAGGCAGAGTGCGCCAAATTTCATCCGCTCAGCAAATGCGCCTGTGACCAGCGCCGGCGTGATGATCGCGAACATGCCTTGGAAGACCATGAACGCCTGATGCGGAATGGCATCGGAATACTTGCCTGGAGCGTCGGCTGAAACATTCTTTAAGCCGAACCAATCCAGGTTTCCTATTAACCCCCAACCCTGAAGGTCCGGACCAAAAGCCAGACTGTATCCCCAGAGGACCCAGACAACTCCGACAATA
>CAVODA010000232.1:0-3449 GCA_963694265.1 Dehalococcoidia bacterium | reverse complement strand
TGATGTCATCGGCCTGAACTGTTACTTCAATGTTATCTAGTTCCTCAACCATTTCCGCTTGAGGAGGTAGGATCTCGCCGTGATAGACCCAGGTTTTGACTCCCACCTGGCCCATGGCTGTGTGGGCTTCTGCCAGGGAGTAGTCAATGTCCGCACGCAATGTGTGCAGGGGAACCCGTCCCATCATCAGTTTTTCAACGCGGGCTATCTCGGAACCAGTAATCCGGCCCTTGATGATAATTTTGATTCCCTCGGCACCGGCCTGCATGCATCTCTGCGCCGCCTGCCGCATGGCCCGCCGATAAGCGACCCTACGCTCCAACTGATCGGCTACGCTTCGCGATACCAGAAAGGCGTTGGTCTCTGGCTTTTCAATCTCGACGATATTGAGTTGTATTCTGCTTTCTGTGATCGACTCAAGTTTGGCACGCAAGTTCTTGACCCGCTCACCGTCTCGTCCAATTAGTATCCCAGGGCGAGCGGAGTGAATATTAATCACACTATCTTGAGCACCACGGTCAATCTCAACTCGGGAGATACCCGCGTCAGAGAACGCTTTGTACTCGTTTTTGATACTTTCTCGCAGACGCAAGTCCTGTTTTACTAGGTTGCGGTAGGAGCTGCCATTCGGCGCGTACCAATGGGCTTTCCAGTCTTTAATGATTCCAAGTCGGAAACCGTAAGGGTGAGTCTTATGCCCCATGCCTAGCTCCTACTCTGAACTTCGTCCACTTCCACAATAACGTGGCTTGAACGTTTGATTATCGGACCGATTCTGCCTCTAGCCCGGGGCCGGAACCGTTTCAGTGACTTTGCGTTATCAGCTGAGATTCTGGTAATCCGGAGGTTGTCCCGGTTCATCATCATGTTGTTCTCAGCGTTGGCTGCCGCAGATGCAACAACCTTGGCGATTGTCTTAGCCCAGGGAGAAGGGAGCAAACTCAGCGTATCGAGCGCTGATTGAACTCTCTGGCCTCTGACCAAATCAATAATGGGCTTGAGCCTCTTGTGAGAGGTGCCCAGTGATTTCGCTACTGCTCTAACGGGTGGCATTTGTTACCTCACCCGACTTGTTCGTTCGGACCTTGAGATATGACCACGGAAAGTCCTGGTGGGAGAGAATTCGCCCAGCCGGTGTCCAACCATGTTTTCTGTAATAAACACCGGCACATGCCGGCGACCGTCATGAACCCCAATTGTCAATCCTACCATCTCAGGCAAAATCATGGAGGCGCGAGCCCACGTCTTGATGACCGTATTGGTCCCAGCACGCTGCACGGCTTCCACGTGTTTCATCAATTTGGGATGCACGTATGGTCCCTTTTTTATCGATCGGGACATCCTAGCGTCTCCTAGTTCTGCGCATGATAAATTTGCTCGACGCCTTCTTCTTGCGTCGTGTTTTGTAACCCAAGGTAGGCATACCCCAAGGCGATTTAGGCCCTGGCATACCAATGGGAGAGCGGCCTTCACCCCCACCATGAGGGTGGTCCACCGGGTTCATGGCCACACCACGTACCTGCGGTCGGCGGCCTCGGTGACGAGAAGCACCCGCTTTACCCAAGCTTTCATTCTTATGGTCAGGGTTGGACAGTTGACCAACACTGGCTCTGCAGCGAAGTAATATCCGGCGCATCTCTCCGGAGGGTAGACGAATCAAAACGTATTCGCCCTCTCTAGATAGCACCTGAGCCCCGGTTCCCGCTCCGCGGACCATCTGGCCGCCACGGCCCGGAGTCAACTCCAGGTTGTGGATGACAGTTCCTGTGGGAATGTTGGTCAGCGGCAGACAGTTGCCCAAGCTAATCTCAGCGTCTGCTCCGGACTGTACAAAGGCTCCCACTTCCAAACCGTGGGGTGCCAGTATATAGCTCTTTTCACCATCGACATAATAAATCAGGGCGATGCGTGTGGTCCGGTTCGGATCGTACTCAATGGACTTTACCTTGCCCGGTACGCCGTCCTTGATTCGCTTGAAGTCAACCTTCCGGTACATCTGTTTGGATCCGCCACCTCTATGTCGTGAGGTCATGCGGCCCCGGTTATTCCTGCCACCGTGGTTTAGCTGGGCTTCAAGCAGGGACTTCTCCGGTTTCCTAGCTGTTATCTCTTCAAAAGAGGCGACAACCGCATTCCGGGTTCCCGGTGTCCTTGGTTTTAAATTCTTTAATGGCATGAGTAGCTCTCTACAGGCCCTCGATCAGGTTAATTCGGTCGCCTTGCTTAAGCGTTACGACCGCTTTTTTCGTGTCTGGTTGCTTTTTGATACGGGGACCGTAGCGCTTCATTTTACCGCGTAGCATGGTGATATTCACATCAAGCACGGTTACATTGAAGTTTGACTCGACGGCCTGTTTAACTTCGACTTTATTGGCCTTAGGAGCAATGTGAAAAGTGTACTTTCCAGACTCTTGCAAAAGAGTGCTCTTCTCCGTGATGGTCGGCTTAATCAGAACTTGATGAATATCCATTTAAGCCTCTTCTTCCAGAGTGGTTTCTTCTGTGCTGTCAGAAGTTGACGCCTCTGGCGTAGTTTCTTCAGCTGCATTAGCCGTGGTCCGGCGTCGCCGGGCCCTAGGTTTAGGAGTTTCTTCACCTGAAGGAGCGTCAGTGGCAGCAGCTTCAGTCGTCGCTGCGGCTGCTCGTCGGCGACGAGGCTTCGGCGTTTCTTCTTCTGCGGCTGATTCTTCGACAACCGGATCAGCAACTGCTGTTTCTGTCGCAACCGGAGCATCTGCTACTGCAATTCTACCGGTAACTTTAAGACCACGCCGTCCGTGAGGTTCAGAGGACAATGTCTCTTCGATCCACCGGGCAGCTTCTACCGTCATTATCACCCAGTCTCTGGACAGGAGTTCCTGAGCGTTTAGCTGACTAATAGGAAGAGTCCTAATCTTTGGGATGTTGTTGGCCGCCAAGACAACGTCTCGGTCAGTCCCCAAGGTTACGAACAAAGCCGAACTGGTTATTGATAGGTTGGCCAACAATTGAGTCATCGACTTTGTCTTGCCGTCAATGGTGCTGGTGGAGTCCACGCAGAACAAGCGATCGCCTCTGGTTTTCTCAGACAACATGCAACGCAGAGCTTGTCTTTTCATGCGCTTGGGCAGCGCGGCCCGATAGCTCCGGGGGTGGGGTCCGAAGACCACGCCGCCATGACGCCATTGTGGGGATCGGATGCTACCCTGACGGGCTCGACCGGTATGCTTCTGGGTCCATGGTTTACGACCGCCACCGGAGACTTGTGCCCGGGTTTTGGTGTCGTGGGTCCCATGGCGCTTGTTGCCTTGGTAGATAACCATGGCTTGGTGCACCAGGGATGGGTTCATGGGCACATCAAAGACGACATCATTTAGCCCGATGCTATCTAGTGAATCTCCGTTTTGATTTTTTACTGATACTTGCATTTATATTCTTTATTAGCGGTTTTTTCTATTGAACAGCGCTGT
>CAVODA010000231.1:0-3455 GCA_963694265.1 Dehalococcoidia bacterium | reverse complement strand
AGGTGTGCCTCGAAAACCAGGGTTACACCTGCCATACGGCGGACGGCGCCGAGGCTGTTTTAGCGGTGTTGCGTGATGAAGTGGTGGACCTAGCTCTGCTGGATATCATCATGCCAGGCATGACTGGTATCAGCCTTTTTAAATAGGTCAGGTAATCCTATCCAGAGACAGCCATTGTCTTTGTGACCAGCATTGACGACATGACTCTAGCCTTCGACAGCATCAAGGAAGGCGCTTACGATTACATCCTCAAATCAACCATTCCCCACCGGTTAATCCAAGCAGTTGAGCAGGCGCTATGCCGACGTGACGCTGCCACTGAAAAGAACCATCGCCTTGCTGATGTTCAAACGTTGGTGGACTGTTGGCAACCAGCAGTTGTAGCTGGAGAAGAGACGGCTGAACCAACACCGTCTGTAGAGCAATCGGTCGTTGAAGCCGAAGAGGCACCAGCCGCAGAACTGCCAACAGAAGAACTTGTCGCTGTACCTGTAGAGATACCGGTAGAAACCCCGCCGCCCCCGTCAATCGCCGCGCCGACCATAAGCGTGGACAGTATGATTGCCTACTCTTTGGGAAATATCTTCCGAAAGAAAGTTGTGAAAGACACTATCTACCAGGCGTTGCTAGACCATCACCCCAATATGGATATGCAGACACTGGCGGACGATCTACGAGAATTCTCGGAGTACACCGGCGCCAGTGAGAAGCCGGAGCCGGACACTCAGGATTAGGCTGGGCTAAATGGGCTGCGTGTTCAGCCCTTGAAAAGCCTTAGTGCGTTCTGCCTAGTGATTAGATCCTGGTCTGCTTGGTTCAGACCAATTGTCCCCACGGCATCCATCAGTCCTCCGCTCATTGCGGCCCAAACCCAGTCGGTGCCCAGCAGCACGTGCTCTGGTCCCGCCATGTCCAGCAGGAGCTTTAACGACCGAGGGTTAACCGTCACTGTGTCGTAATAAAGCATGGACATATAATCCTCAGGCCCGCCACGCTCCAGTTCAGTCACTTTCTCCATCCCTCTGCGGTATGCCACATCCACCCTTCCAATCAAGAACGGCAAAGACCCGCCACCATGGCAGAGCATTAACTTCAATTCCGGATGCCTATCCAGCAGCCCAGAGTGAATCAGCTTGGCGGCCAAGATAGTCGTATCCAGGGTTCTGCCCATGCTGAATGCCAGATAACTAGGACCAACCTGCGGCCACTTGCTGTGAGAGGCCCCGTGGAGCATCACCGGCACGTCTAGTTCTTCAGCAGCAGCCCAGAACGGCTCAAGTTCCACGCCGGCCACATCTACGTCGGCCGGGTCGCTGGGCAACATCGCCCCCAACATGCCCAGGGTCTTCACTGCGTATTCCAACTCTCGCGCCGCTTGCTCTCCGTCCCGAAGAGGCACAGCAGCGATGGAACGAAAAGCATCGCCACTGTCTTTGGCGGTCTGTGCCATGTGCTCATTGAGCAGCCGCACCCATTCAGCCTCTTTATCCTTGGGCAACGTGTACCCCTGAATATCCAACCAAGCGGCCATATACTGAGAACCAATTCCCTGTTCCTGCATCCATTCAGACCGGGCCACAGTATCGGCAAGGCTGCCGCCGGCTGCTCGCAAGGTGGGCAGACCGGGAAATGTCAGCGCGTGTCCGCCGTCGGTTTCTTCGACACCAACTCCAAACGATTTGCCAGATTTATTGACCTCTTTTAGAAAGCTCGTTGGCGCTATGTGGGCATGGACGTCTATAAAACCGGTTGGTGTTTCCTGGGCCATGGTTCCTCCAATTGAGACTCGGCAGTGTACTGGATAAAGTTCTGGATAAACTACTGGATTCGGACAGATATTTAAGGGCTGAGGGTATATTCACCCATCACTGGAGTCAAGGCTCTCCAATATATGTATAATGATCGGAATTTAATCGGCCCGGCTGGTACTACATAGATACTACATATTCAGGAGGATCCTCTGATGCCCCAACGTAAAGACGGCGGCGATGCCATCCTAGAAGCCCTGCGCAAGCTTGACGTGGACTACATCATTTCCTCCCCTGGCTCTGAGTGGCCTTCCGTTTGGGAGGCGTTGGCCAGGCAGGAGATTAACGAGGAACCCGGCCCCAAATACATCAACACCTGGCACGAGACCCTGGCGGTGGCCATGGCCCAGGGCTACACACGGATGACCGGACGAATGCAAGCAGTCTTACTCCACGCCGGCGTTGGCGTACTGCAAGGCTCCATGGGCATCCACGGCGCGTTCCAGGGCGAGATTCCCATGATCATAGCGTCGGGCGAGACCTCCACTTACGGCGAGGCAGACGGATTTGACCCCGGCCCCCAGTGGCTGCGCAACCTGAGTATCGTCGGCGGACCCAATCGCCTGGTGGACTCCATCACCAAATGGAGCAGCCGTGTGACCAGTGCCGAAGTGCTCTACGAGACGTTCAGCCGCGCCGGTGAGATGGCCCAGCGCACACCCAAAGGCCCGACGTTCCTGAACGTCCCTATGGAGACTATGCTGGAAGAGTGGACGCCACCGGCCAACTTCCGAAACAAGCCCGCCGCGCCCAAGACACGACCTGAAACTTCAGACATTGAGGCCATAGCTGACCTCGTCGTTGGTGCCAAAAGCCCAGTGATCCTAGCCGACTCGGCAGGTAAGACCGCGGAGGGTTTCCAGGCCATGATTACCTTGGCAGAGAGTCTGAACATACCAGTATTCGAGTCCGAAGGGCCAGGATATTCCAACTTCCCCCACAACCACCCGCTGCACAATGGTTACGACCTGAAGCAAAGATACGCTGAGTTTGACGTTTTCTTGGTGGTAGGCACTCGTGCGCCTTGGTATCCGGCCAGTAACAGCCCCGCCAACTCCACTGTGGTGGTGATTGACGAGAACCCAATCAAAGAGTTCATGGTCTACCAGGACTTGGGGGCCGACCACTACCTAGAAGGCGATCTGCCGACCAGCTTGGAACTATTAGCTGAAGCGATTAAGGCCAAGGACGCTCAACCCAAAGCTGTCTCCGGAAACGAAGGCATTTGGGAGAAATACCGGGCAATCAGCAGCGAAGTGGCAAACGCCAGCCCCATCGACCCTGGCGTCCTCTGTAACGCCCTGAGCGAAAACATGCCCGCCGACACCGTCTATATTGATGAGACCATCGTGCATCGACCCCAGATCCTGCGGCGCATCAACCGCGACAATCCGCAGAGCTACCTGCGGCCCATCGGCGGTCTGGGTCAAGGACTTGGCACCGCATTGGGCGTGAAATTAGCCACACCAGACCGTCCAGTAGTGGCACTGATGGGCGATGGCGCATTCCTCTACAACCCCATCACCCAGGCCTTTGGTGTTGCCCGTGAGAGCAACCTGCCCATCATGATCGTGGTGTTCAACAACACCAGCTACGCCGCCATGAAACGGCTGCACCTATCTTTCTATCCGGACGGCGACGCCGCCA
>CAVODA010000230.1:0-3459 GCA_963694265.1 Dehalococcoidia bacterium | reverse complement strand
GACAAACAAAAGGTCGGCCAAGTAGCTGCACGAATCAGAAGGGTTCGCCCACCCAACGCCTACAAAGAAAAGGGCATCAAGTACGCAGACGAAGTACTCCACTTTAAACCCGGGAAGGCGGCGGCAAGAAAGGCTTAATAGCCTTCTAAACTGCCCCGCTCTTATAAGATTAACCATGCCTAAAGATAAGAACGCAAAACGCCTCAGAGCAGTACGGCACATCCGCCTGCGGAAAAAGGTTTCCGGTACTCCGGAACGCCCCAGGTTGGCCGTGTTCCGGAGCCTGCGCCATATATACGCACAGGTAATTGACGACACCACTGGTCGCACACTCGTGGCGGCCTCAAGCGACGATGCTATCAAAGAAGCCGGCGGACCCATCACCCCCAAGACCAACCTCTCCACCGCGGTGGGGAAATTGGTTGCGGAGCGGGCCAAGGCTGAAGGCATCACCCAAGTAGTATTCGACCGAGGTGGTTGTAAATACCATGGTCGGGTCAAAGCTCTGGCTGAAGCGACTCGCGAAGCCGGACTAGTATTCTAAGAATAGGTTATTTAACCGCATAGACTGGGAGGTCTAACCCGCTTATGGTCCAAGCGCCTAATAGGTCCTTCAATGATCGAGATAGAGGTCGAGGACGAGACGAAGATACCGGTGGCTTTTCTGAAAGAGTCGTCTACACTCGACGCATTTCTAAAGTAGTGAAGGGAGGCCGTCGCCTCCGATTCAACGCGTTAGTCGTTGTGGGAGACGGTCAGGGCGAAGTGGGTGTCGGCTTGGGCAAAGCCCTTGTCATCCCAGACGCGGTCAGAAAGGGCAATGCAGTAGCCAGAAGAGACACTGTAAAGATCCCTCTGCGCGGGAACACCATCCCCCAAAAAATCACCGTTAAAAAAGGCGCCACCATAGTGATGATCAAACCGGCCCGTGAGGGTACTGGAGTGATTGCGAACGGTACCATGCGAGCAATCTTGGAACTGGGCGGCGTCAAAGACGTGGTCGGGAAATCCCTGGGCTCCAGGAACCCCATTAACATTGTCTACGCCACCATTGAAGCGCTACGGCAATTGCGAGACCCGGACATTGAATTAGCCCGTAGACTGGGGCGGCCAATGCCCAATGCTGCTCAAGAAGTAGTGACTGTTCCTGTAACTGAGACGGATACCCCTTAAGGGAGAATATAGACCGAACCCCTTAACCGGACGAACGGTCGAACGATTATGGCGGAAATAAAAATTACCTGGGTAAAGAGCACAATAGGGAAACCAGGGAACCAACACAGGATTATTAAATCGTTGGGTCTGCACCGGTTGAACCATACCGTGGTGCACCAGGACTCACCAACGATTCGCGGGATGATTAATAAAGTTAGTCACCTGGTGAAGTTGGAAATAGCTTAATTAGCTGTCTGTTAAGTCAGTTTTCGGGAATAAACCGGGGTGCACGTACTGTAACCTGGTTCACTTGACCGCTAAACCGGTATCTCAGCACCGCTCAAACGGTTTACCCACGACCCTCAATGCATCTAGTATTGGTCTATACGGCGTAAGGAATTAAGAGGCACTCCCATGATGGAACACCAATTGGCCCCTTCCAAGGGAGCCAGGAAAAGACGAAAACGAATCGGTCGCGGTGACGCTGCCGGTCAAGGAAGCACCGCAGGTCGGGGTATGAAGGGACAAAAATCCCGCTCCGGTGGTGGCGTATCCCCTTGGTTTGAGGGCGGTCAGCTGCCTTTGATTAAGGGTCTGCCGATGAAACGCGGCTTCCACAACCCCTTTAAGACGTATTACTCCCTGGTCAAAGTTGAGACACTAGAGACCTTTGACGCAGGCGAGCGAATCACCCCTGAACTCCTATTGGAGAAGGGCTTCTTGCGCAATCTCAACCTGCCGGTGAAAATCGTCGGCGATGGCGAGATCAGCAAGGCGGTAACTGTGGTGGCTGCCAAGTTCACCCGTGCTGCTAAAGAGAAGATTGAAGCGGCAAAGGGAACAGCGGAAGAAACAGCGGCGTAATGATGAACGCCGATGTCCAGTCAGGTAAATTTCCCAAGCTGATCCAGGCGGCGATTGACGCATTCAGTCTCCCTGACTTGCGTGCCAAAATCCTGTTTACCCTGGCTATTTTGGCCCTATATCGCTTTGTCGCACATATTCCCCTACCGGGAATCGATCAAGTACAGCTCGATAACCTTTTTAGGAACAACGAACTCCTAGGCTTCTTAGACCTGTTCAGCGGCGGCGCACTGAGCCGAATGAGCATCGTCGCCTTGGGCGTGTTTCCTTACATCACTTCGTCCATCATCATCCAGTTGCTTACCCCGGTCATTCCGCAATTGCAGGACATGGCCAAGGAAGGCGAGTCAGGCCGGGCCAAAATGAACCGGCTAACCCACTGGATTACCATTCCCATTGCATTCGCCCAAGGTTACGGGCAACTGGTGCTCTTGGAACAGAGCAACGTTATTGCCGATGTGGGATTCTCCGGAGACGCCCTGTTGCCCACGTTGGCAGCTTTGTTCTCCATCGCCGCTGGAACCATGTTCTTGGTTTGGTTGGGCGAAATGATCACGGAAAGAGGCATCGGAAACGGTATCTCGCTCCTGATTTTCGCCGGTATCGTTGCCGGTTTCCCTCGTCTACTAACCCAGGGATTCTTGGACCGAGACAACGTACTTGGCATTGGGTTCTTCGCCTTGATCGGCGTTATAATTATCGCCTCCATCGTCCTGTTTAACGAGGCACATCGGCGAATTCCGGTGCAGTATGGCCGCAGTATATTTAGGGGCGGCAGGATGTATCGTCAAAGCGGCGCTACCTATCTACCGCTGCGCATAAATTCAGCGGGCATGATTCCGTTAATCTTTGCTTTTTCCATCGTGATTCTTCCTGGAACAATCGCGACGTACTTTGCTACCAACACAACGTTCATCGGGGACATTGCAAACTTCTTTGCAGACCTGCTGATACCGACGTCGCCCATCTATTGGGTGATGGTGTTCGTTCTGGTGGTGATCTTCACCTTCTTCTATACCCTGGTGGTGTTTAACCAACAGCAGTTGGCTGAAAACTTACAGAAGAACGGTGGCTTCGTTTTGGGTATCCGGCCGGGTAAGCCAACCCAAGACTACTTGAATCGAGTTATCGTACGCATAACACTGGGTGGTGCCCTATTCTTGGGAACCATTGCCATCATGCCGTATATTGCATCGCTTATCACCGATGTGCAGGCCATATCACTGAGCAGCACCAGCCTTCTAATCATGGTGGGTGTTGGATTGGATACCCTGCGTCAACTAGAAGCCCAGTTAATGATGCGGAACTACGAAGGATTCCTGAGATAACATGGCTCAGGGTTTGAGACTGGTTCTGTTCGGCCCTCCTGGTGCCGGCAAAGGTACACAGGCGCAACTGCTACGTGAGCACTTAAATGTAGCGCACATCAGCTCTGGGGAT
>CAVODA010000229.1:0-3468 GCA_963694265.1 Dehalococcoidia bacterium | reverse complement strand
CGGTCCCGCATGGCGATTGGGATTATGGTCCAGGAGAGACGGTTGGGCTGGCCGGCTTGAAAAACCTCAGCGGATTTGTGCAGCAACTCACGACTGACGCCAGGCTCACGGAGGAGATTTTCAGAAAGGGAACCTGTCGTTCCACCAAGTAGGGACAGACGACCGTCAATCTCCTCGTCGTTGAGACCTTTGGCCATCAACACGAGCATATCCGAGGCCCTCAAGCGGTCACGTACCTGGTAGAAAACGTCCCCGGCTACGGTGGTCAGGAAGAACCACTCAAGCAGGCCCTGCGGCGACGGGAAGGCCGCGCCAGGCTTGGAGATCGAGGCCTCATTGTAAAAATCACGGACATCATCTGTGATGTAGCGCAGCAACTGTGGCATCGGGTGGGCGTATCCGTCTGGAACTTCCATGTTCCCATCTACTGCAAACCGAGCGAGAATCCCGAGCATTTCATAGATGGCATCGGGGCCCTTGCCACTCGTGCCCGCTGTGGTGCGACCCCGTTTGCGCAGCCCTTCGTCGAACCACGGCTTTAGCAGTTGTGCCTCCTGATGAAGTTGGGCCGTCAAAGCAGCAGATCCTGTCTCAGGTACGGCGGCTGGAAAGGTAACAGGGCAGGACCACGCCGTTTCCTCTGCCTGCTCATCTTCCAAGTCGTCTGGGTAGTCCTGAATGGTTGGTCCCGAGGGCTCATCAACCAGCGCCAAGGTGCGCCGTAAGACGTCTAGTTGCAGCTCGGGTTGGTTTGGTGGGCCAAGGGGGCGGCCAAAGGGGAACGGCACCCACAACGCGCGGGACGGTTTAACGTTTTCTGTGACTATCCTCACCAGGCTCATCTGGACCGTCGCGATTCCGGCCCCACCTTCTGATACCGGCCGCTCTATGTATTGTGCTAAAACGCCAACGGCGTTGGTGCAGCCGGGTCAAACGGGAATGAGCAATACGAGGTTGACGTTATCCCCAAGAAGCAGTTTGGAGACCTCTTTCGCTGCTGGTTCCATCCGAGTCGGAATAGTAGATCCCATGAACGAGTAATGCCAATCAGCCACGGAACCAATCTCGCCCGCTTCCACCAGGGTTCGCATGTGGTCCAAAGGGAAGCAGACGTTCACATCCTGCTGGTAGGCGCTGCGATCGAAATTGACGCTGGAATGGGTCATGGCCAGGTCGCTGTAGTCGATGTCACCCGGAATAATCCGGTAATCGCCCTCGTGGCCGGTGAAAGGACGGTCATCAGAGCGGTGGATCGCAGCCGTGGTGACTACCGCGACTCGAGCGTCGGCCAACTTCGGTGCATCAACCCATGGCGTGCGGTCAAAAGGGGACGTTCGCTTTTTGAAATTCTCTTGCTGACTTACTGGAATATCTGCCCATCGGACCATGCCTAACACTCCATAAATACGGCTGCGAGTTCCGCTGCGATTCTTAATTGTGAATCAGTTTATCACGCCTGTTGAAGAGTTAAATTATTCCAATATCGGCAGCCTATGTATCGCCATGATTTGTGACTGTATACTCTTGGCTGAAGCTGTTAATAGCGAGGGAAATACATGGGCTGGTCCAGACACCACAAGAACGGTTTAATACATCACTCCATCATGCGGGCCTACGCGGGATACACGCTAACGGCCACCCGCGGCGGAAACTACGCCAACCTGTTGGATATGGAAGGGCAGGTCTGCCACCGGTGGTATAACGCAGAAGGACTTAGCTATGGCTTTTTGCTGCCCAACGGCAACCTGTTGACCAGGACCGGATCGGCGCCAGAAGGCAAAGGCATGGGCGGCTCAGCAAAGTCGATTGTTGAACTTGACTGGGACGGAAACGTGGTCTGGAAACTCGACAACCCCATGGTCCACCATGACTTCCACCGTACCGAATCAGGGACGACAATCGCCCTGATCTGGGAACTGCTGCCGCAGGAGCTTGCGGACTCGGTTGGTGGTGGCTATTACGAAGAAGGCGTGGATCCCGGCATGTACGGGGATAGCGTTGTGGAGATCTCCGAGAGCGGCGAGACCATGAACACCTGGAACGCCTGGGAATATCTCAATCCAGAGGAAGACGTGATTTGCCCTTTGGAAAACCGGAGGGAATGGACCCACGCCAACAGCATCAGCTTGACCCCGGACGGCGATTTTCTGATCAGTTTCCGGCAGATCAGCACCGTTGGCATCGTTGACCGTAAAACCGGAGAATTTACTTGGAAATGGGGGCCGGGAGATGTTTCCCACCAGCATCATCCAACGATGCTCGATAGCGGAAACATCTTGCTGTTTGATAACGGCGCTCATCGCCGCGGGATGAACTTCTCGCGGGTGATTGAAATCGACCCCAAGACCAACGAGATTGTCTGGGAGTACCAGGGAGACCCGCCCCTGTCTTTTTACAGCTATAACATCAGTTCGGCAGAGCGTTGTCCAAACGGAAACACTCTGATCTGTGAGGGCGCTCCGGGCAGGGTGTTTGAGGTAACTCCAAGCGGCGAGATAGTCTGGGAGTACATCAGCCCATTTTTCGAGGGGAACCCGCCAACGGCCGGTGGTAGTAGGTTCGGTTACGCCAACGCAGTGTTCCGCGCCCACCGGTATGCCGCCGACCATGCAGCGTTTACCGGCAAAGACCTGAACCCGGACACACACGCCAACCTGAACCGACTCTATTAGATAGTCGATCAGGCTGCTGACTAAGTCTCTTTGCGGTCCATCAGCCAGGACATGGCTTGGACGTTGTCTGACATCCAACGTTTGGCGTCATAAAATCGTGCTTCTGGAACTTCCACGCCCAGGCCGTCGGCCAGCCGGGTCATGAAGTTGAAGCTACAGGTAATCAGGACTGTTGAGAGAATTCGTTGTTCGCTGAGACCCAGGCCGCGTAGCCGCTCGATGTCGGCCTTGCGGTGGGCTGATGGGTCTTTGGTCAGGTTAACGGCGAAGTCCAACATGCCCTTGGTCTGGTCGTCCAGATCAGCTTGGGTGTAGTCGTGCATGATGTGGTTGGCCAACTCGGTGTCGTCGGAATGCTGACGGAGGAACCCTCCGTGAGACATGGTTCATTACCGGCACCGGTTGGTGGCGGACACGGCTGTAGCTATGGCCTCTTCCTGCACACGGGTGAGGGCTGAGGCGCCAAAGGTGATATTGGCGTTCAGGTTCCGCACGGCCTCCATGGCCTGCTTATTGATGGAGATGACTGAAATTACCGGCGGAAGGTTCTTTGTGGCTTCCTCATCTTGTTCGATCCAAGACATGGGTTAACCCCTAGATTATGCAGTGATTTGGTGATAGGTCTAGTCCATGGATGCGGTGAGTCCGAACTGAGTTATTACCCGTTGAATTCTTGGACCTCAGCCCAATACCCGGTCCACTCTTCCCGCATCGCGGATTCAGTCTTCCCCGGTGTGTAGCCCGGAGACATGAGCGGCGCGGTCTTAGTTACGGTTATGAGGACGTACCCTTGGGC
>CAVODA010000228.1:0-3471 GCA_963694265.1 Dehalococcoidia bacterium | reverse complement strand
ATTAACCGCAGCGGCTACTTTGCTAGTTACAACGCCAACAAGATGGGCATCACTGTTGATATGCGGCACCCCAGAGCCAGGGATTTGATGCTGCGGATGGCCAAATGGGCACATCTGGTCACCGAGAACTTCACGCCCGGCACCATGGAAAGCTGGGAGCTAGGCTTTGATCAACTCAAGGAAGTTAACCCTGGTCTGGTCATGTTTAGCACGTCCATGATGGGACGGGGCGGGCCTATGGAACGGCAGCCGGGCTTTGGCCCTGTATTGTCGTCGTTGGTGGGCCTCACGAACCTGACCGGCTGGCCGGACCGAGACCCCGTAAACCCCTACGGCGCATACACCGACTTCATTGTCCCTCGGTTCGCCGTGGCAGCTATCCTGGCCGGACTGGACCGCAGCCGTCGCACCGGAGAGGGCATCCACATAGACATGTCCCAGTTGGAGACCACGCTTCACTTCTCGGCCCCGGTGCTGCTGGACTACGCAGTGAATGACCGAGAACAGGCCCGGGTCGGCAACCGAGACCCAGGCGCTGCACCCCACGGCGTTTACCCCTGTTCCGGTGATGACCGTTGGCTCGCCCTCGGCTGCTTCTCAGATGAACACTGGGCTGGTCTGCAGCGCACCATTGCGCCGGACGGCAAAGGATGGCCCTACAACCCAGACTTCGCCACTCTTCTCAACCGGAAGGCCAACGAAGACGAGTTGGACCGCCTGCTGTCAGATTGGAGCAGTTCCTGGGAAGTGGGCGCACTAATGGAGACGCTGCAGAGCGCCGGGGTGCCTGCGGGGATGGTCAACGATTGCCGAGACCTGTTCGAAGACGCCCAATTACAGCACAGAGGCCATTTCCAATGGCTGGACCACCCGGAGATCGGCCCCTACGCCACCGACGTCAGCGAGATGGTGCTGTCTCTGAGTCCGGGCAGTCTCGATACTCCAGCCCCTCTGCTGGGTGAACACAACAGCCACGTGCTAAAAAATCTTATTGGACTTACTGATGAAGAGTACAAGTCGCTGGAAGAAGACGGGGTGTTGGAATAGAGGTAATTGCCGGTAGTTAGTCGTCGGTTTATTGGGTGCGGAAACGGAGGGTGCTGCCAGCAATAATCAGAGTCACTGAAGTGAAACTGATGATAAACAGCGCCACCTTAAGGCTGTCGAACCCCTCCTGAAGGAACCCGGTGAACAGCGGCCCCAATGATGTGCCCACCGATGTACTCATCATGGTGAAGGAAAAGGCCACAGCCAGTTCCCTGGGCCGTATTCCGGGTAGGTGGAATGGCACGGTCACCAGGATGGGGAAAAAGGCCCAAGCTACGCCGTTAAGGAAAGACACCACAAACAGAAATGGCAGCGACCCCGTTATTATCATTCCAATGTTGGTGACGATCATCAGAACCCCCAAAACCTGAAGGAAATTCCCCTCTCGCCCGGAGGTGGAAGCGGCCCACGCGATCCCCAGACCACCCACCCCGCCGACGATGACCCCCAGCGCTAGGATGCCGCCGGAAATCTGAAGCGAGACGTCGTATTCCTCCAGCATCAACGTTGGGTAGAACGCCAAGAACGCACCAAACGACGCCGTCGCTCCGGCAAACCCCATCCCGCCAATCCAGAGGTCACGGTGGCCCAGTGCGCCTTTGATAACGGCCCATCCCTGTGTGGCAGCAACGCCCTGGTCGGCCTCGTTGGTCCGGGTCTTACCCAGGATTAGCCACAGAATGGTTAACCCAGCGAAATAGAACCCAAATATTCGCAGGGTTGTGCGCCAGTCGCCGTCGACCATGCTAAGTATCACCGGCGCCAACACCAGTCCTCCACCAACCACGAGGCCAAAGAACACGTTGGACAACCCGTTTACAAAAATCACTTCTCTAGGCGGGAACCACTGCCGGGTCAACAGCGCGCGGGCCGGTTGTTGGGCGATATTGGCTATGCCAAAGAGCAGCCTGCCAATCAACAAAACGAAAAACACTGGTGCCCAGGCTTGGAGGAATAAACAAAAAGTCGCCAGCGTAATGGCGGCAGCAGTTAAGAGCTTGGGAGATAACCGAGAGGTAGCCCAACTGAGGGGTATGGCCAAAGCGATGTTTCCCCAGTGGGAGGCTGAGCCCAGCAGGCCCTGCTGGCTTGGTGATAGGCTTAGTTCGGCGCTGATGGCAGGCAACAAGATACCCAGCGTGTTCAGCACCATGAATGACGAAACGCTGGTGAGCAGCCAGATACTGATGACTGTCCACCGGTATTGGCTATAGGTGATCGGAGACTGGGGCGTCAAAGCAGTTTGGGCCTTCTCCGATTGGTGATTTTTCGTGGTATGCCGTAATTCCAGACTCCATTGGGCTTCAGCCCGTTGACGGCATGGCATATCATAGACCTTCGGACGGCCCAGAAGCTAAGCAAAGGGCCTGGTATTAGTCTATTAACAAGAGCCAAGCAATTTATTTGGTATTAAGCCACTAGATAATAGGGAGGACAGAAGATGGAGCGCGTTGGAGTGGGTTTCTCCGGGGGAATGTCACCCCAGGATATAGTTGAATGCGTGAAAGTGGCCGAGGCTCTTGGCTACGAATCTGCCTGGGTTGCCGAAGGACACGGCGGAGACCAATTTTCAGTTCTGACCGCCTGTGCATTGGCCACAGAGCGAATCAAACTCGGCACCAGCATTACCAGCGTCTTCGTCCGTACCGCGCCCACCATTGCCATGGCTGCCGCTTCAGTGGACCATTTCTCCAATGGCCGGTTTATCCTTGGTATTGGCACCAGCCACAAGGTGCAGGTTGAACCGGAACACGGCCTGGAGTTCACAAAACCGGTTCAGCGACTACGCGAGTGTGTGGACATTGTTCGGGCCATCCTGAAGGACTCAGACGTGAACTACCACGGTGAGATTTACGACATTGACCGCTTTGACCTGTGGTTTGAGCCCCTGCGCAAAGAGATACCGATTTATGTGGCTGCAGTCTTCCCAAAGATGCTGGAAATCTGCGGTGAGATCAGCGAAGGGGCCATCCTCACTTGGTGCACTTTAGCCCACGCGGAAACTGCCGCCTGGCACGTGGGTATTGGTGCCCGTAACGCCGGTCGTGCGCCCGGCGACGTTGAAGTAGCCAGCCTGCTGCCCTGTGCCGTCTCCGACAACCGTGAGGCGGCCAGAGACCTCATGCGCCAGCCAATTGCGTCCTATGCGGGTCGTTTCCCCCGCTACCGTAAACTCATGGTGGACGCCGGGTTCCCAGACGAGATCGAGAAAGTTCGAGTGGCCTGGCAGGCCGGAAATACCCAGGAGGCGTTGAGTCTCGTCCCAGGGGCGCTGATAGACAAGATTGGCCTGGTTGGCACCGCTGATGAAGTGCAGGAAAAATTGGCCAACTACCGTAAGGCTGGTATCACCCTGCCCATAGTGTCGCCCCGGTTCATCGGCGACAGAGCAAAAGAGCAGGCTCTGGAGATAATCCGCGCCTG
>CAVODA010000227.1:0-3487 GCA_963694265.1 Dehalococcoidia bacterium | reverse complement strand
ACCCAAGTGGAATGGAGGAAAGAAGATTGACTGCACTAACCGATAACATGACCTTTGGGACCTTTATGGCCCCCTTTCACCGTGTTGGTGAAAACCCCACACTGGCCCTAGAACGAGACCTGGAATTGATCGAGTGGCTGGATAATCTGGGGTTTGATGAAGCCTGGGTTGGCGAGCACCACAGCGGGGGCTGGGAGACCATTGCCTCCCCGGAAGTGTTCATAGCCACCGCCGCCGGACGAACCCGCCACATTCGCTTTGGCACCGGCGTGGTCAGCCTGCCCTATCACCATCCCTACATGGTGGCCAACCGAATGGTGTTGCTGGATCACCTAACACGTGGCCGCGTGATGCTGGGCGTTGGTCCCGGAGCCTTGGCGTCCGACGCGAATATGTTCTGCATTGACCCGGAACGACAGCGGGAGATGATGGACGAGTCGCTGGGCGTGATTATGCAGCTCCTAGACGGCAGCGAACCCGTATCCTGCGAGACCGATTGGTTCAAGCTAAAAGATGCAACTTTGCAGCTAAGGCCCTACCAGAAGCCATCCCTACCAGTGGCGGTGGCCTCGGTTCAATCGCCGTCTGGGGTGCTCTTGGCCGGCAAGCACGGCGCATCAGTAATCTCTCTGAGCGTGCCCAGAGACTCGGTGCGGAACACCAGCTTGAAAGACCAGTGGGCCATCGCAGAAGAGACTGCTGAGAAACACGGCAAGACTGTCCGCCGTGAAGACTGGCGTCTGTCCGTTGGTTGCCACGTGGCCGAGACCAGGGAACAGGCATTTGAAGACATACGCGTTGGCGCTGGCAGGGTGGTTACTGAATACACCGGCGGCACCAACGGCAACCCGATCCCCGATGTTCCAGCCGATGAGGTTGTGGACTACATGGTGGAGCACAACCAATGGATCGTGGGCACACCGGACGATGTCATTGCCGGTATCGAACGTCTGCAAGAGGCCAGCGGCGGCTTTGGTGGACTGCTATTAAGGGCAGAAGACTGGGCTCCCCGCGCCGAACTGCACCGAAGCTACGAGTTGTTTGCTCGCTACGTAATGCCCAATTACCAAGGAAGTCTTACGGGAATCATCGATTCCCAACAGCGGTCGGCAAGCATGAAGGAAGCACTTCAGGCCAACCGCAGAGCCGGGTTAAAGCGGGCCACCGACTCGTATTTGGCTGGTGATCGTTAGCCTCGCATCTACCAAGCGAGTCGTATTTGGCCCCTTAGAGTTGGAGGCCATTTCAGGCTCGGCGTATGTTAAAATTTCGTCATTCTAGGACGTAGACTAGTTCAATAGGAGAAATCTATGGTTTCCAATGTGGTCCTTTCTAACGAAGAATTCGACGTGGTCGGTACCAGACCCATCCGCCACGATGGCAACGACAAAGTAACCGGACGGGCGCGTTACAGCGCTGACATCTCTCTGCCTAGAATGCTCACGGGCAAGATTCTTCGCAGCCCCCACGCCCACGCCAAGATCAAGTCCATCGACACCAGTAAGGCCATGGCCCTGCCCGGTGTCCTGGCGGTGGTTACCTCCGCTGATTTTGCCCAGCCAAGTGGGAAAATCACGGACCTAGGCGAAGGAGCCATGGCCAACCCCAAGTGGATCAGCAACAACATCATGGCCGCTGAGAAGGTCCTGTATAAAGGCCACGCCGTAGCTGCGGTGGCGGCCATCAACAGCGAGGTGGCAGAACAAGCCACCGCTTTGATTGAGGTGGACTACGAGGTTCTGCCCGCAGTTACCGACGTCTTGGAAGCCATGAAACCCAACGCACCGATCCTGCACGAAAGACTCGCCAACTCGACGAACGCGAACATACGACCCGGTGGACTTCGCGACGAAGACGACACAGAAAAGGCTACCAACATCTCCAACCATTTCGTATTTGAATTGGGAGATGCTGATGCGGGCTTTAAAAAGGCTGACATCATCGTGGAGCGGGAGTACCGCACCGCCACTGTGCATCAGGGTTACATTGAACCCCACACCGCAACGGCAATGTGGGGCGAAGATGGCAAACTGACAGTTTGGGCTAGCAGCCAAGGCCACTTCCAAATACGGGACCTCACAAGCTTGGTCCTGGGCATCCCAGTCTCCCAGATTAAGATTGTCCCCATGGAGATTGGCGGAGGCTTTGGTGGCAAGACAGTCATCTATCTGGAACCGGTGGTTGCCGCGCTCTCAAAGAAAGCCCGCCGACCAGTGAAGATTTCTATGGGCCGCTCCGAAGTGTTTGAGGCCACCGGCCCAACCTCGGGCAGTTCCATGCGGGTAAAGATTGGGGCCAACAACGACGGCATGATCACGGCCGCTGACGTCACTATGATCTACGAAGCCGGCGGTTTCCCAGGTTCGCCCATCGTCCAGGCCTGCCAGTGCGTGTTGACACCCTACGAGATCGCCGACGGCAGAATCGAAGGGTACGACGTGTTGGTCAACAAGCCCAAGGCCGCCGCCTACCGCGCACCAGGCGTGCCTGCAGCGTCCTTTGCCGTGGAATCGGTGATTGACGAGATTTGCCAGAAATTGGGAGTTGATCCGCTGGAGTTCAGGGTCAAGAACGGAGTTAAAGAAGGCAGCCGCCGAATCCCAGGCCCAGTCCTGCAGAAGGTGGGCTACATGGAGACTCTGGCAGCGGCCATGAATACCGATCACTATAAATCTAAGTTGGAAGGCCCCAACCGAGGTCGCGGCGTTGCTGCCGGGTTCTGGTTCAACGGCACCGGCCCAGCCTGCGCCACCGGTAGCGTTAATGGTGACGGCACCGTGAGCTTGGTTGAAGGTTCAGCAGACATCGGCGGCGGACGAGCGTCCGTGGCCATGCAGATGGCTGAGGTTCTTGGCATCCCCGCTGAAGATGTCCACCCTACGGTCGGCGACACCGACGCCGTTGGATATACCTCACTGACCGCCGGCAGCGGAGCAACCTTCAAGTCTGGTTGGGCTTCTTACGAAGCGGCCCATGACATCAAACAACAGATGATCGAGCGCGCCGCTCGGATCTGGGAAGTGACCACTGATGACGTGGAGTTCACCAAGGGCGTGGCCTCCCACAAATCAGACCCCGAGCTGAAACTGACTTTCAAACAATTGGCTGCCCGGCTAAACGGCACCGGCGGACCCATCGTTGGTCGGGGCAACGTCAACCCTGCGGGTGTTGGCAACGCCTTCGCCGTCCATATAGTAGATGTGGAAGTGGACCCGGACACCGGCAAGGTGGACGTTCTCCGCTACACCGCGCTACAGGATGTGGGTAAGGCCATCCACCCCAGCTATGTGGAAGGTCAATTGCAGGGCGGAGTCGCCCAGGGTATCGGCTGGGCCTTGAACGAGGAGTATGTCTATAACGCTTCCGGTGAGATGGATAACTCATCATTCTTGGACTACCGGATGCCCACCAGCTTGGACTTGCCGATGATCGACACGGTCATTGTAGAAGTAGCAAACCCGGGCCATCCCTTCGGCGCCAGGGGCGT
>CAVODA010000226.1:0-3509 GCA_963694265.1 Dehalococcoidia bacterium | reverse complement strand
CGGCGTATCGCCAGCACCGGAGGCAGCCTCTACCAAGAAGTAGTCGACGCAGAGCACTGGTCCTTTGACAGCGACGACCCTACGGTAAAGAACCTGCTCACCGGAGAACAAGCTCAGGACATCGCAATGCGTATTCTGGGACGGTTCCAACTTGGCAACCAAGACCTGGTAGACATTGCCACCGACGTCCACAAAGGCCTGGCCGGAAAAGCTGTCTACGGGGCCAACAGAGTGGAATCGACGGAGCTGCAAGAGCTCCTGGCAATGGCCACCTCAAAGAAGATACAGAGTACGGTGTCCATTGACACTGGATTCCTTTCCCTTATGTCCAACGGGGCCCGGTTCGGCGAAGAATTGGGTGAGTTGCTGGTGGACATGCACATGGGTGCCTCTGCCATGGAAGAGAAGATGTGGCGCGTGGGCGATGTCCGAGTTGGTCACGTTGACTCGGCTTCCGGCGTTGGTATCACCGCTTCCAACCTGCACGACTCGGTCCTCAGGGGCTTGGGCGGCGGCCGAAAATTCGCCGCAGTGGAAGGCCACCCCGGCGACAACCACCGGTTTGAGGTCCAGATGTCCACGGTGGGAGCGCCAATCTCAGACCTGGCCATCTTCCGAGACATGGTCAACGCTTGGTACGCCTGGCACTTTGAAGACGTACGCGGCGGCATCAACGGTGACACCTCCGGCTGGCTGGCTTCAGTTAGCAAGGAGTCATGGAAGTTGTACCCGGACATCGGAGAAGACACCGGAGTGCGGCGGGCCATAATCGAGTTGATCGATGACGACCTGAAAAAGCTCTGGGACGGTCGAGAAGACATTGCCACTCGGTTGACCAACGGTCAGTTCACCGACGGCGACCTACTGAACGGGGTGGTCAAACCCCAGGACAAAATCATGAACACAGCGGATTCTGATTCCTAGAATTCGGGTTCAACAAGCGAGATAAAAAAGACCGGCGCTCAGTGATGAGCGCCGGTCTTTTTTTGCCTTCAGCTAAATCTGATTAAGCGTCCGGATGGGTTGTGATGAACTTGGCCGATTGCGTTACATCAATGTCAGCCCTTAGCTCAACGTCGGCCATCTCTTCTTGCAACTTAACGATGACCGTACTGTCTTGGTCGCCCCAACCACGGTTCATGGCCTGGATGGCCAGTTGCTCGGCCAAGTTGGCGACCGGCATTGGAACGTCAAACTCCTTGGCCAGTTCGGTGGCTAAACCGATGTCCTTGCGGGCCAGGTTCAGGGCGAAGCCGGCAGGCTCGTATTCGCCCTTGAACACGGTACGGACAAAGCCCTCATGCAGGACGTTCATTCGGCCCAGGGAACCCCGGCGGATGCACTGCCAAAGCGATTCTGCGTCGACACCAGCCTTAACGCCTAGGGTCATACCCTCCGCGATGGCCTGGCGTACTCCGTGGCCAATCATGTTGTGGACCAGTTTGGCAACCGAGCCGGCTCCAATCTCACCGGCGTAGAACACCTTGTCGCCAAAGGCTTCCAATAGCGGCTTAACCTGCTCGAATATCTCTTTTTCGCCGCCAACCATCACGGCCAGGTTTCGGCTCTGGGCGCCGGACTTTCCACCGCTGACCGGGGCGTCCAAAACATGGATGCCCTTCTCCCTGAACCGTGGCTCCAGCTCTCGGATCAACGTTGGCCTGCTGGTGGAAAGATCTATGTAGATAGAACCGGGTTTGGCACCCTCCAGCACTCCCTCTAGACCAACCGCAACGGCTTCAACTTCTCTGGGGCCGGGCAACGACGTGAAAGTAACGTCGCATTGGCTGGCCACGTCAGCGGGTGAGTTTCCCAAGTGCGCCCCGGCTTCCAGGAATCGCCTGGTGGCACCTTCATTGATGTCGTGGATTACCATCTCATAGCCGGCCTTCTGAATATTTCCGGCCATGCCGCCGCCCATATTACCCAGACCGATAAATCCTACTTTTTCCATCTTTAGCTCCTTTATTTTGCAGCGTTTTCAATTCTGTGGTAGTTGGAACCGCACTCCATTTAGACTGTTGATTACTCAGAGCGGTTCATGCCTGTACCTGCATTTGGTGAGGCGAATTATATACTCGCGCCCCGCTCCACGCACCTTTAAGAGGTCTGAGGCACTTGGGATATACTGTCAGAAATCTTGCGCTGATTCGGTCCTTGGGGCACTCAACTCCCATGAAAATCACCTGCGATGGATCAGGGCCAACCGGCCCCCACAATTCGGGGCTGTTGGATATTCGTAAAGCGTCGAGCGCTGGATAAAATACCAAAAATTCAAACCGGGCGCATCTTGTTTCTCGCCTGGTCACCCAACTAGATACTTGCCGGATACTTAGCGGAGATTTAAAGGAGCATCCATTGATCACACAATTCTCAACACTATACGCAGGGCACGTCCTGGAAGGAGAAGGAATCGGCTTCGACGGCACTCCCCACGATGACCGTTGGTACTCCAACGACCGCCTGATAGAAGTATTTTCCATCGCCAAAGACTCGGCGATCCTCATGGACGAACTGGGGTACGACGTTCTGTGGATGGCGGAGCACCACTTCCAGAGGGAGGGCTACGAGTGCATTCCCAACGTCTTGATGCTGAGCCAGTATCTCTGCCAATTCACCAAGAACCTGAAGTTTGGCTGTGGGTTTAACATCCTGCCCATGTGGCACCCAATCCGACTCGCCGAAGACTTTGCCATGGCCGACATCCTCACCGGCGGTCGAGTTGTCTTCGGCGTTGGCCGGGGTTACCACACTCGCGAGGTTGAGTCTTTTGGCGCTCCACTACTGGATCCGGACGCCAACCGTGAGTTGTTTGAAGAACAGGTTGAGATTGTGATGAAGGCCTTCAATGAGGAGTCCTTCTCCCATAGGGGCAAGCATTACACCATTCCGCCGGAGGTGCCCTACCGGGGCTACACCCTGAAGGACATCACGGTGGTGCCCCGGCCCGTGAACCCGGTTGAAACCTGGCAGCCAGTGGTTTCCGGAAGCGAACGCGGCATGGATTTCATGGCCAAACACGGTATCAAGGGTCTGATCCTGGGGACCCACGCCGATTATGTGGACGAGTACATGCACAAGTTTCAGGAGGCCAACGCCAAGTATGGCCGCGACCTTCCCTTGGGCGGTAACCTGGGCATTGGCCTGTGGGCGTACCTGGATGACACTGTGGAAAAAGCCGAGAAGGCCCTGGAACCTTTGTTTGAAGAGCACGTGAAATTTGCCGCTCCCCTGGGCATGTTGCGCTACACCGATGAGCAGATGAAAGAGGTTGGCCCCGGTGGTGTGGCCCGACACATCGCAGCGGGCGTCGACTTCCGCGAGACGCTGGACAAGAAAGCCTGGTTTGCCGGGAACCCCGAAACTACCGTCGAATACCTCAAGGATATTGAGCAGAAGTATCCCGGCGTGGAGCAAATCATGATTGGCTTCCCAATGGGCGAGACCAAAGCCCAGTTCAAGGAGCAATTAACCCGCTTCGCCAAGGAAGTAATCCCTTCGTTCAAAAA
>CAVODA010000225.1:0-3510 GCA_963694265.1 Dehalococcoidia bacterium | reverse complement strand
GGGTCTGGAGGCGCAGTTGACCGTTAAATTATCTTGCAGGTCTCAGGCGATGGCCGGAAAAACGTGCCTGGTCACCGGCGCAACCGCGGGAATCGGTCGCGTTACTGCCCTTGAATTGGCCCACATGGGAGCTAACGTAGTAATCGTCGGCCGTAACCCTGCCAAGTGCGCCGTAACGGCCATCGACATCCGAGAGGCGACTGGCAATCCGTCGGTGGAATTCCTGGTGGCTGACCTTTCCTCTCAAGACCAGATTCGCTGCCTGGCCAAAGCCTTCAAAGAACGGCACCAGCGGTTGGACGTTCTCGTGAACAACGCCGGGGCAATCTACCTGGGACGGGGAAAAAGCGTTGACGGCATTGAAAAAACCTTTGCCCTGAACCACCTGTCCTATTTCCTGCTCACAAACCTGCTGTTGGACGTGATGAAGGACTCAGCCCCAGCCCGCATTATTAACGTGTCATCCTCCGCCCACAAAGAAGCCCGCCTCAACATGCGTGATATTCACGCTCCCCATCGGTACTTTGGCTGGCGCGCCTACTCCCGGTCCAAGCTCTGTAATGTGCTGTTTACCTACGAACTGGCAAGACGAGTCAGCGGCACCGGGATAACGGTCAACGCACTGCACCCAGGACTGGTGGCAACCAGCTTTTTGACCAACAACGGACTCTTAGGCCGCTTCTGTAATTTCCTTCTTGGCGTGCGGGGTATTAGCGTTGAAGACGGCGCTTCCACATCGATCTACGCCGCTTCATCTCCCGACATGCTCGGACTCACCGGAAAATACATGGTCAAAAAGCGGTCGGTGCATTCCTCCAAGAGCAGCTACGATGAAGAACAAGCCGCCGCCCTCTGGGATCTGAGCGCCCGCCTCACCGGTGTCTCGATAGACACTCTCGAACGCGAACCCGTCGCCGCCTAAATTCCCTTTTCAACCCACGTTCCGCCTCAAGCAGTCGTCCCTCTGCATCAACTGGCACTCGTCGAATGTTGACAGCCACGGACGACCCTCGCATAATTCCAGCCATCCCCAACCTGGAGACTAATTGCTATGGCAGAGAAATTTGACGTTGTTGTCATTGGCGCGGGCGCGATTGGGTGCTCCATCGCCTATTACCTGGCTAAAGAAGGAACCAAAGTAGCCCTTTTAGAGCGTGAATCATTTGGCAGCGGCTCCACCGCCCACGCCACCGGATTCATCAGCCTCCTGGGCACTGAATTCACCCCCGGCGCATCCTTCCAGTTCGGCCTGGATAGCTACAACGCCTTCCCCGGACTGGTGGAAGAACTTGAATCAGCCACCGGCATGGACCTGCTCTACCAGCGGCGACCCTCGCTAAGACTGGCCCTGGAAGAAAGCGAAGAAAAGCTGATTAAAGAGATGATGGTCTGGCAGCAAGAGCATGTTGCCATGCACTGGATCACCGCCGCCGAGGTCCACGAGCTGGAACCACGGCTGACCCAGTCGCTGATCGGCGCGGTCTATGAAGACGAATCAGCCCAGTTGGACAGCTACCGTCTGAATCTGGCCCTGGGCGCAGCAGCCGAGAAGCTGGGTACCCAGACCATCAACCGCAAGGTCACCGGCCTGATTTCTGAAGGTAACCGCATCACCGGAGTCCACACCGACGGCGAAGACGTGCTCTGCGACACAGTGGTGGTTTCCGCCGGTCTGTGGAGTCCCGAATTCCAGAAAGACCTCGAATTCCCGATTCCCGTTGGCGCACTCAAGGGTGAACGAGTTCTCTTGAACTACGCTGGCGACCCATTGCAGGTGTTAATCAGTTCTCCCAAGCGCGGCCACATGATCAGCCGCCTGGACGGCTTCCTGAGTGTGGGCAGCACCGGCGGACGCGACTACGACCAAGACCAGCTCTACCAGGGCGAAGACATGGACCGCGTGACCACCGAAACAGCTCGACTGGAGATCATGCAACGTGCGATCGACGTGTTCCCAGATTTGGAGAACGCAGAATTGGTGGAGCAATTGGCCGGTTCCAGGCCCCTTAGCCCAGACCGTTCGCCAATCATCGGCCCGGTTCCCGGAAAAGAGGGCGTGGTGCTAGCCACCGGACACACCACCAAAGGGATTCACCTGGCCCCCGCCACCGCCCAGGCCGTGACCGAATACATCCAGGGCGGCTGCAAGCGGGTGCCGACTTCCATCGAACTGTTCTTGCCCGCTCGTTTTGCCGACCTGACCAATGCTGACTTCCAGTCTGCGGGTCTTGACGTCGACGAATAACCACCAACACATTTTTTTAGTCGCATTTTTGATTTAGGAATTAATAAATGAAACGCGCCATAGAGTTCTACAGCGAGGGATTCAAATTACAGGGGGACGTTTATGTTCCCGACGGGCTGGCCGCCGATGAAACCCGGTCAGGAATTCTGCTTTGTCATGGCTACACAGGAGTGAAAGACCTGTATCTGCCCGACAACGCACGGGTGTTGAACGAAGCCGGTTACGTGGTTATGACCTTTGACTACAAGGGCTGGGGCGAGAGCGAGGGCGTTGCCCCCAACCGCCTGGCCCCCTACAGTCGGGTGGCCGATGTTCAGGCGGCCATGACCTACCTGGGCCTCCAACCTGAGGTGGATGAAGACCGGATCGGCATCTACGGCACCAGCTACGGCGGGGCCACTGTGTCCTGGGTAGGCGCCGTGGATGAACGGGCCAAGGTCATTGTCAGCGTGGTTGGTATCGGCCACGGCGCACGTTGGATGAGCCGTGTGCGCCGCATGGACGAATGGTTCGACCTGCTGGATCACTCCAAGGCGGACCGTGAACAGCGAGCGCTAACTGGAAAGTCCGAGATGGTGGAGCGGGCAGACATACTGCTGCCAGACCGCCAGTCGGCCGACCTAGCCGCTGCCGCCCGCAAGCTCAATCCTGCCGCAGTTAATACCATCCCGGTGGAATACGTGGATGACACCATTGGCTTCAACCCGGAGTGGGTCGTGGGCCACATCTCGCCCAGGCCCATCCTGTTCATCACCAGCGTCGATGACCGTCTGGTGCCGCCTGAGGAGTCGGAACAACTCTACGCCAACGCTGGCGAGCCTAAGAAGCTGGTCGTCCTGAAAGGCGTCGGCCACTATGAAGTCTACGCCGAACCGGCATTCACTCAGGTTATGGACGAGACTCTGGCCTGGTACCAGAAATACCTACCGGCCAAGGCTTAGTTGCGAGTTCAATATCTAGAAAATCAAAAACACAGTGGAAGGAACCATGGCTATCTTGCACCAAAGGATTTTCCAAGCCAAACCCGGTCAAGCAGCACCGTTGGTTGAACATTTTAAGTCGGCTATCGAACAGATGAGCAACTACGGTATAGCTTGGGAGACTCGGATCTACACTGACTACTACAGCGGGCGTTCAGACCGTGTCATGGTTGAGTGGGTGTTGGAAAACGTGGGCGACATCGATGCCGACCTCGCTACGGTGATGGGGATACCAGAAGCAGCGGACTTTTTCGGAGGATGGATGGGGCAGATGAATGACATGAT
>CAVODA010000224.1:0-3522 GCA_963694265.1 Dehalococcoidia bacterium | reverse complement strand
GAGGAATCGAGTTCCTAAATGGAATGTTCAAATATCGAAAGAGGATGATTGATGAACTTGAAGAAACTATTTCAAACCCAGTCGTCATCAACTATCCATCAACGATTGTTAGCAATGACAGAGGCGACGACATTGAAAGTCAGAATGGGGAAAACACAGGAGCCGCGTTAACCCTTAGGACTGTTGTCCATTTGCAGAGCGAGTACGAGGGAACAAGCGGAGACATGGCGGCTGCAAAAAAAGCATATCGGAGGGTGGTTTCGGAAATGTCTCAGGTTGTCACAGGAAGCGAAGCATTCATTCTCTACGCGACTTACGGCTTCCCGCCAGAACTAACCGCCGAGATTGCCAAGGAACCAGGCCTGACTGTGGACATGGAAGGGTTCGACCGGGAGATGGAAACCCACTCGGACCAATCTAAGTCTGAGGGCTCTTTCTCTGGCGGCATGGATATGCAGGTTTCCTACACGGAGTTGGGCCTGAGTTCCAGCGAGTTTGTTGGCTACAACCTGACGCAGCAGGACTCAAAGGTTGTTGCTTTGCTCTCTGGCGGGATATCCATTGACCACGCCAACCAGGGTCAGCAGGTGGAGGTCATAATCAGCCAGTCGCCTTTCTATGCAGAGGGCGGTGGGCAGCTTGGAGACCGTGGTTCCATCAACGGCCCCAACGGCGTTGTTGCTGTAGAAGACACCCAGAGTCCGGTGGCGGGATTAATCGTGCAGCGGGGCATCGTTTCCCAAGGAGAGATAGCCGTTGGTGATGCTATAACCGCCGAGGTTGAATTGGCGCGCCGACTTGATTCTTCCAGAAACCACAGCGGCACCCATATCCTCCATGCTGCTTTGCGCTCCGTGCTTGGCGCCCACGTCCGCCAGGCTGGTTCCTTTGTGGCCCCGGAGCGTTTGCGCTTCGACTTCAGCCACGTGAGCGCATTGACCCGTGACGAGTTGCTGACGGTCCAGTCTTTGGCCAACGAAAAAGTGCGAGGCAACCTGACTGTGACCTCCCACGAGACCAGCTACAGCGAAGCTGTGCGCGAGGGAGCATTGGCATTCTTCGGTGATCGATACGGCGATGTAGTCAGAGTAGTGACCATGGCCCCCGATGCCCAGGCAAGTGGCGACGCCTTCAGTGTGGAAGTCTGCGGCGGCACTCACGTTGCTGCTACCGGACAGATCGGCACCTTGGTGGTGTTGGGCGAGTCAAGCATCGGCGGTGGTATGCGCCGAATTGAGGCTGTGACCGGCCTCGCTGCAGCAGAGCTATACGTGCAGCAGACAAACCGACTTGAAGCCCTGTCGCATCGGTTGCAGACTCCGGTAGCCGACTTGGAATCCCGGTTTGAGTCCTTCATCCAAGAGAACGAAGACCTCAAAAAGCAGTTGGAAGGTTTCCAGAAGACATCGCTGCGCGGTGAGGCCGAAGAATTGCTGGGCAAGGTTCAGGACATCGATGGCGTAAAAGTTGTGGCTGGCCAGACCTCGGCTGGCAGCGCCGATGGTATGCGTGAGATGGGCGACTTCCTGAAGGACAAACTGGGCAGCGTGGTTGTAGCCCTGGCCGCAGTAGTTGATGGCAGTCCTATATTGATTACCATGGTCACCCCAGACCTGGTGGAACGGGGACTCCACGCTGGAAACATCGCCCGGGATACCGCCAAGGTCATGGGCGGCGGCGGCGGTGGACGACCAGAGATGGCTCAAGCCGGCGGCAAGCAACCGGAGAAGGTCAACGAGGCCCTGCAAGGCGTGCCGGCTTTGGTGCGTCGGGGGCTGTCTTAACCCGGCTATGGCCGACCAACCAAAGCTGATCGCACTGGACCTTGGTGAACGCCGTATCGGCCTGGCCGTCAGCGGCCCAGGCGGCATGGTTCTCCCCGCCGGGCACATAGTCCGCACCAAGCTGGCCCAGGACGTTGATCGCGTGATTGCCGCTGCTACGGAGCGTAAAGTCGCTGGCATCGTCGTCGGCATGCCTCACAACCCCCAGGGACAGACCGATGCCTCGGTCAAGTTGGCACGCGGCTTTATCCGCGCCCTACGCAAAGCAATTTCCGAAGAATCTTTTGCGATTTACGAGATGGACGAAGGTTTCACGAGCGTTGAAGCGGAGGGCCTGCTCCGTGAGTCTGGATTACAGCCGTCAAGGGATCGAGCCGCAGTGGACGAAATTGCAGCAACGCTGATACTGCAACGATATTTGTCTTCATAAGATTTATTCCTGAGATTGAATGTCGCCCGTGAAGATATCCGTGTGACCTGTGCCGGATATGGGATTACAATGCCCGGAAGAACCGCGTACCGTCTTTGTTTAGCCATTTAATCAACGTCTGAAGGAGCCTGAAATGACCACCTCCAACGGCAAAGCCGAAACAGTTATCAAGAACGCGAACATCATGACGATGGACACCAGCCACCCCCGGGCCGAAGCGGTGGCCATGACCCATGGTCGGTTTGCTGGCGTCGGCAGCAACGAAGATATTGAAGGTCTGATTGGGCCAGACACCAAAATTATCGATGTGGGCGGCAAGACCGTATTGCCGGGGTTCATTGACGGGCACATCCACGTATTGAGCAGCGGCGTTAAGCACGTGAACATGGCAGACTGCGACGTTCGGACCCTCAAGGAAGTGCAGGCAGGACTTAAAGAGAGAGCCGCGAAAACACCCGCCGGTGGATGGGTGCAGGGCTTCAAGTTTGACGACACCAAAACCGACCGGACGGCCTCGAACGACGGTCGCCACCTCTATAAAGAAGACCTAGACGCTGTGACCACCGACCATCCCATGATGGTGGCCCACCGTGGCGGGCACGTCTTCTATATGAACTCTGCCGGTTTGGAAGCTGGAGGCTACAACGACGAGTCTCAAGACCCGCCCGGCGGACGGTTGGGTCGCGACCCGGATACTGGCAAGCTAAATGGCATTGTTTATGAGCGGGCCATTGACCATATTCGGTTTGGCCTGATCCCAGTGGACACGGACGAGATTCGCCGCGAGGGACTGCGGACAATCTGCAAAATGCTGAACGAGGTCGGGCTGACCAGCGTTCATGATGCCAGGGTGACCGCTGAAGAATTTCAAACCTATCAGGACGGTAAGGCTGCCGGGGAGTTGAGTCTCCGGATATACGCCCTGATGTGGTACCCCCAGTTTCCTGCGCTCAGAGACGCCGGTATCAAGACCGGGCTGGGTGATGACCTGCTCCGTATTGGCGGAATCAAAATGGTAGCCGACGGCGCAATCTCCACTCGGACGGCATACCTGTCCGAGCCCTATGAAGGTTCCTCCTGTGACCACGGCATTCTGGCGATGGAAGCGGACGAGATCGAGCAGCAGGTGATGGACATGCACAAGGCCGGGTTCCAGGTCTGCATTCACGCCAATGGTGACTCGACCATCGACCTGGTCTTAACCGCCTACGAGAAGGCGCAAAAGGCTCACCCAAGGTCAGACGCCCGGCACCGAATTGAACACTGCACGTTAATCAACCCCGAGTTGTTGGCGCGAATGAAAGCAGG
>CAVODA010000223.1:0-3545 GCA_963694265.1 Dehalococcoidia bacterium | reverse complement strand
AAAAAAGCCCGTCCTTCCGAGGAAGGACGGGCTTTTTGGCTTGCAGTGATTGGGTGGTTAGCAGTTGCCTAGAATGTGTCCCATGCGGGCTTTCTTGGTCGTCATGTAGGTTCGGTTCTCGTCGGTTACTTCAGCTTCCAACGGGATGCGGTCAACGATCTCCAGTTCGAACCCGGAAAGTCCGACAACCTTCTTGGGGTTGTTGGTCAGCAGGTTTAGCTTGCGCACACCCAGATCTCGGAGAATCTGTGCCCCGACACCGTAGTGCCGTAGGTCAGGCTCAAAGCCCAAGGTCTCGTTGGCTTCCACTGTGTCCAGACCTTGGTCCTGTAAGGAGTAGGCCTTGATCTTGTTGTGCAGACCAATGCCACGGCCTTCTTGACGCATGTAGAGGAAGATACCGTTGCCTTCTTCTGCAATTTGTTTCAGCGCAAGGTCAATCTGCTCGCCGCAGTCACAACGCATACTGCCAAACACGTCACCGGTCAGGCACTCACTATGGATGCGTACCATGACAGGCTCATCTTCAGTCCATTCGCCAATGGTCAGGGCAATGTGCTCCCCGGTATCAACATGGCTCTTGTAGGCAAGAGCCGTGAACTTTCCGTAGCGAGTTGGTAGGCGGGCCTCGGCCACGCGCTCAATCAAACGCTCCGTGCGGCGGCGTTCGGCTATTATCTGGGCAATGCTGAGAATCTTTAGTCCGTGTTCTTCAGCAAATTCTTCCAATTGGGGCAGCCGAGACATGGTGCCGTCTTCAGCCATAACCTCGCAGATCACACCGGCGGGGTACATACCCACCATCTCGCAGAGATCTACTGCGGCTTCAGTGTGGCCCGCGCGGGCCAATACTCCGCCGGGATGATACCGCAGCGGGAATATATGTCCAGGGCGGGTGAACTCATCTGGTTTGGTCGCAGGATCGAGCATGGCCAGGATGGTTGCTGACCGGTCTCCAGCGGAGATACCGGTGGTGGTGTCCACGTTGTAGTCAATTGAGACGGTGAACGCGGTTTGGTTCTTTTCTGAGCCGTTGGCCATGACCATCAGAGGAATCTGAAGTTCATCCAATCGCTCACCGATAACCGGCATACAGAGCAGACCACGGGCGTGAGTAACGCAAAAATTTACGGCCTCGGGGGTTATCATTTCGGCGGCCATGACCAGGTCGCCTTCGTTCTCACGGTTCTCATCATCAACAACGATGAGGAACCTGCCCGCTTTTAACTCTTCGAGTCCTTCTTCAAGACTGCACAGAGGCATAATTCTGTCCTTAAGACTGTTTGTCTCCGGTACCGTATTTCCGGTCCAGAAGACTCTCTACATACTTGGCTAGGATGTCTGCTTCTAGGTTCACCCGGTCTCCAACAGATACTGAAGCCAAATTAGTATTCTTCAGCGTGTATGGTATCACAGCCAATGTGAACGACGAGGCACCTCTTTTTACCACGGTCAAACTTATACCGTCAACCGCGACGAACCCCTTTTCAACTATATAGGGATTAAGTCGTTTTGGGACTCTAATGCGAAATAATATTGAGTCACCATCTACCCTACGAGACATAACGCGGCCGGTACCATCCACATGGCCTTGAACAATATGCCCGCCCATACGGTCGGTGGCTAGGAGCGCGCGTTCCAGGTTCACTGGGCTCCCCACTGATAATTGGCCCAGTGAGGTCCGTCTCATGGTCTCCGGCGACAGATCAACGGAGAACTCGGTTCGGCTAAAATTGACGGCCGTGAGGCAGGTTCCATTGACTGAGATGCTGTCCCCAAGCTTCAGGTCTTCTGTGACCTTTGAAGCTTGGACGGTCATGGCGTTATCGCTGATTTTAGCGACTACGCCCAGTTCTTCTACGATTCCGGTAAACATGTTTCTTAACCCGCGAGTTTATTCCGGGATGGTTATTGGGTCTCAGGACTTGCTAGTTCATCTTCGAGGTCGTCGTCATAATCGCCGTCTAGGTCAGCGTGGGTTTGTTCCTGAGATTTTTTCTGTGGGTAACCTATTATGAGACAATCCGGGCCAATTTGCTCAGTGCGCGTCTCGGCCAATTGCCAGGCGTCGGCCATGACGCTTACTCCGGAGCCTTCCACCGGAGACAGAGACGATTCTCCACCGACGATCATCGGCGCGACGAAGGCATAAACCTTATCCACCAACCCTGCGTCGAAGAACGCCCCATGAACAGATCCCCCGCCCTCAATCAGAAGATTCAAGACGCCCCTGGCACCTAGATAGTCTAAGAGTGATGGTAGATTGACACGCTGGTCCGCTCCTGACGGTAGCACCACAACCTCAGCACCCGCCTGCTCCAACGCCACCACGCGAATATCCGGTGCCGCTTGGGTAGTGGCAATGACTGTGGAGCCTGGCTGTCTGAACATCATGGCACCAACCGGAGTGTGGCAGACGCTGTCTATCACCACCCGCAACGGCTGGCGATCTATGGGGTTGCCAGCGTCGTCCCGTGAGGTCAGGTAGGGGTCGTCGGTCAGAGCGGTATTTACTCCAACCAGAATGGCATCGCAGGTGCGGCGCATCTGCTGGACGTAGCCTCTGGCCTCTGGCCCCGTCACCCATTTGGAATCGCCGGTGTGGGTGGCTATTTTGCCGTCCAGGGTCATGGCGTATTTCACAGTGACGAACGGCGTGCCAGTGGCAATGTGCTTGGCAAAGGCCTCGTAGAGTTCACGGGTGCCTTCAACCGCTTCTATAACGACCTTGATGCCGGCGGCTTTCAGTTCTTTTTGACCGTTACCAGAGACATCAGGGTTGGGATCAATGGCTCCGATATGGACCTCGGTGATACCCGCTGCAATGACGGCCTTGGTGCAGGGCGGAGTCCGGCCCCAGGTGCAACAGGGCTCTAGGGTGGTGTATAGCGTGGCACCCTTAGCGTTTTCCGACGCCTGTTTCAGGGCGACGATCTCAGCGTGGTCTTGGCCCGGTGGCTGGGTGGCCCCGGCACCAATTACGACTCCATCTTTAACAAGTACCGCGCCCACAGATGGGTTTGGGCTGGTGGCCCCAACTACCTCTTGGGCCAGTTGGACGGCCCTTTGCATGTGGCTCATTTTCCTGGCTTGGTCTCAAAGTCTTGGCTGAACCGGCTGGCAGTGGGAACGGTCTGCCCCTGGTACTTGCTGCCCAGAGACGCTGACCCGTAGAGTCGGTCTGCCGGAGTCGAGAGCTCCAGGTAGGATATCTGCCCAATCTTCATGCCGCGGTAAAGGGTGATCGGCAGCCGCGCCAGATTGCTTAGTTCCAGCGTTAGATGTCCTTTCCAACCGGGGTCCACGAATCCGGCAGTGGAGTGGATCACCAGGCCAATGCGCCCCAAGCTGCTCTTGCCTTCAAGTCTGGCCACCAAGTCGTCAGGCAGCTCAATGTTCTCCAATGTGCTGCCGAGGACGAACTCACCGGGGTGGAGGATGAACGGGGTTTCTTCTTGAATCTCAACCATCTGTGTCAGATCTTCGAGGGTCTCTTTGACGTCGATATAGGGACGGCGGGAGTTGGCAAAAACCAGGATACTGCC
>CAVODA010000222.1:0-3582 GCA_963694265.1 Dehalococcoidia bacterium | reverse complement strand
TGATGTTGGCCGGCGAACCGGGCATTGGCAAGACCCGTATCGCCCACGAGATGGTTTCTCAGGCCGACACAAAAGGGGCCAAAACCATTTAGGGTTGGTGTTACGAGCGCCAAGGCGCGGCTCCCTACTGGCCCGTGGATCCAGGCTATCCGGTCCTACACAGAGAAAACAGACCTGGAGTTGCTGCGTAAGCAGATGGGTGATGGCGTGGCTGAAATCGCCACCATCATTCCAGAGTTAACCGGCCCAGCATTGACCGGCAATTCGGCTAGCTATGAGCCGCCGGTAACCGCAGACCCGGAACAAGCCCCCTTCAAACTATTTGTGGCGATCTCTGGTTTCCTCAGTAACCTCGCAGCCTTCCAGCCCCTAGTCATCGTGCTTGATGACCTGCAATAGGCCGACGAATCATCTCCACTGCTTCTAGAATTTCTGATCCATAAATTAGCCACCAGCCCCATCATGGTCATCGGCAGCTACCGAGACGCCGAGGTTGGAGGACGGCACCCCTTGGCTCGGACTCTAGGCGGTCTCATCCGTGAAGAGGTTTTCCAACGGGTGAACATGATGGGTCTGGCCCGGGAAGAAGTTGGTGAGTTCATCACTGCCAAATCAGGTGTCGCCGCACCAGACGCCGCCGTGGACGCCCTGCACCGGCGCACCGAGGGCAACCCACTATTCGTTGGCGAGGTTGTTGGGTCGGTCAGCGTGCTGCAAATGGTTACGAACCGTGCCTGGCTGGATAACATACCCGAAGCGATCAGAGAGGTAATCATTCGGCGGGTGAGCCGCCTCTCGGAGCCCTGCGAGCGGTGGTACGCAACGCGTCTGTAATTGGCCGGGATTTTGACCTACCCCTACTTGAGTCCCTCTGTAGTGACCTCTCAGAGCAGGAATTTCTGGACTCCTTTGATGAGTCCGTTGCCGCCCAGGTGATTCAATCATCGCCGATCATGGCACGGCAGTTCAAGTTTGGCCACGCGCTGATTCAGCAGACGGTGTACGAAGAGTTCTCACCAATGGGAAAGATGCGCATGCACTCAACTATCGCCGATGCCCTGGAGCAGCGCTACGAGACGGGTGTCGACGGCCACGCGGCTGAGTTGGCCCACCATTTTGCTGAGGCAGGCACCTCGGATGGAAAAGAAAAGGCCATTAGCTACTCCCTAATTGCGGGAGAGTATGCACTCTCGACTTTTGCCTACGAGCAAGCCTTGAACAATTTCACTAGGGTTCTGACCTTTAAGAATGGACGGAATGTGGATGACCAGACAGCCCAGGCTTTGTTTGGACTCGGCCGCGCCCAGGCAGCCTTATTGCCTAGAGACGAACTTGGTGAAGCCCACCATAACCTCCTAAAAGCCTTTGATTATTACGTAGAGACCAAAAACACGCCCCAGATTGTAGCCATTGGTGAATTCCCGATAATCGCGTTGAATGAGCACTCGATCCCCACCGGATCATTGGCTGCCAGAGCCCTTGAGCTAGTCTCGCCCGACTCGCCAGAAGCAGCACGGCTCCACGGGCTGTACGGTAGAACCCAAGGGATGGAATACGCCAACAACAAAACGGCACAGGAGTCGTTCGACAAAGCACTGGCCATCGCAAAAAGAGAGGGTGACCTCAAACTGGAACTGACGACCCTACTTAATGCCACCCAGGTCGACTCTTGGCACCACGACTTTCAGCTTGCTCTGGAACGAAGCCAACAAGCGGTTGAGATTGCGGTAAGCATTTCCGACCCAAGGAGCGAGGCGGCGGCCAGGTATTTTCTGTCAATCGCAACACGAACGCTGGGAGATATGGTCGGTTATAAGACTCAAGCGGCAAAGTTATTGGAACCCGCAGAAAAATTGCAGGATCGGTATTGGCTGGCCCCCGCTTACTCAACTGCCGCAATGTCTTACTACTTTGACGGCGATATGGAATCGGCCATGAAGTACAACAACCTTGGCCTGGCTCAGATGCCCATGGACCCGCGCGTTCTGCTGCATCGACTATTCATTGAAGCAGTCTCTGGTAACCAGGAATAAACCGAATTCTATCTGGACCGCATGGAACATATAGTCGCCAATGCATCGGTTTCCGCCAACACCGCCAACGCGTCTTTGGCGCTTACCGCAGGCGTCGCTAGAGTATCTTTGGTTCCATAGAGAGACCGGCCCTTGCAGAAGGTGCAGTCACGGCGGTTTTATCGTCTGAAATTGCCACCCCATTCTTTGCGCTGTGGGCCAGGATCGGCGCCAGTTTATTCGCGGTGACCAACAATGACACCGCTGCCGCGCAAGAACACTACCAAGCCCTAAAGCCGATGGCCGGATACTTGGTGGTTGCCGTTAGCGTTGATCGGGTCCTCGGGCTATTGGCTAAAACCCTTGGTGATCTTGACCAGGCTATCAGCCACTTTGAAGATGCTTCAGAGTTTCTTCGGCCCGGTGATATCAGGCCAGAAATAGCCTGGAATTGTTACGACTTAGCAGGCACATTGCTCCTGCGTAACACCTCTGGAGACCGGCAACATGCCAGCGAACTGCTGGATGAGACTGTAAAACTGGCAGACGAGATGGAAATTGGCATCCTCAAACAAAAGGCTGTGTCACTGCAGGATAGATTGGGAACGCGGCAGACCCGGTCTTTGGATAACCCGGGCGGTCTTACCCAACGCGAGATTGAAGTTCTACAACTAATCAGTGGTGGCAGGACTGACCGTGAGATCGGCGAAGAACTCTTCATCAGCGTCAAGACCGTTGGCAACCACGTGAGCAACATCCTCAACAAGACCGACTCCACCAACCGCACCGAGGCCGCAACCTTTGCCGCCCGGAACGGCATCGTCGCCGAAGATTCAACCGGCTAAACCACTACCCTTCCCACACCAACATTAGCTCCTCAAAGCCATTATCTTTCGTCCACGTTCCCTTGCGTAATTAATTAACTCTGCCTATTCCCAGCCTATAGAAACTCTCAATCGCGGCCTCCCTACGCCTATACCTAAGCCCATCTAGGTAGGTATCCATATATCCCTAGATTAAGCCATAGGGAAACCCGCTTTTGAAGATGGGGAACTTCCCCCATTCGCCACCCCCGGCCCTCTGCCTACGATGATGTCACGTTAAACAGTTCGAGGTGAGGCAACCATGACAACGACAACAAACATCCAGATGAACAGCAACGGCAACAACGGAAACGGGGCAGCACTAAACCAAAACAACAACTTGGAGGAAGTGGCAAGAATGACCATCACAAATCACATCCAGGGGATCTTCAAGAACAACATGAAAGTAATGGCCGGTATCTTTGTCGGCGGCATGATGGTCCTGGCCGCCATCCTTCCCGGCCCCGCCCTTGGCGATACACCCGCCAACCCCAACACCGGTTCAGTGATGACATCCGTTGGTATGGAGTTCCCTGACCAAGACGACTCCCTTCCTTCTGTTACCAAGGTCTACGCGAGATTGGAGACTGCCGACGCTGATGACTACGACTCTTTGTTGAAACGGATCACTGTGTTGCAATTCCCTTCCGATAGCGAAATAGTCTAGCGAACCGGTCCTGCCTCGAATCGGTTCGCATCTTTCCTAG
>CAVODA010000221.1:0-3587 GCA_963694265.1 Dehalococcoidia bacterium | reverse complement strand
TACGGGATGGACATCCCTTAATCCTCTAGGGAAACTACTAAATAAATGAAAATTACCGATATCACCAGCGAGATATTTGAGTGGGAGCGGCCCGGCATCTGGAACGGCGGCCACTTCTACGGACCAGGCCGACTCCACAAAGTAACGGTGCACACCGACGAAGGCATAACCGGCTACGGCTGGAACGGCGGTACGGCAGCGGAACGTCCCCTGAACTTGTTCCCCGGTTACGTTGACTACTTCCGGCCTCTGCTTGTGGGCCGCGACCCCATGGAAACACGCTCTATTGCCCACGATTTGGGCGAAAAACTGATCAAGATACTTGGAATCGGTGGCATTAACACCCAGGTATTGGCGGCCATCAACATTGCCTGCTGGGACATCAAGGGCAAGGCCACCGGCCAGTCCATCCACCGCATGCTGGGCGGCGCTCAAGAACGCGTCCGCACCTACATTGCCGGCGGCTATTACGCGGAGGGCAAAGGACTGGAGGAACTGCAAGAAGAGGTACGCTTCAACATTGAAGAGATGCACGCCTCGGCGGTAAAGATAAAGATCGGCGACCCCAACATGGGCTTGGCCGGTGACATGCGCCGAGTGGAAGCAGCGCGGACAGCCATCGGCGACAAGGCAACGCTGCTCGTGGACGCCAACTGCGCGCTGGACCTGGAAACATCGTTGGAGTTTGCCAGACAATTACCCCAGTACGATGTCTATTGGTTTGAAGAGCCGCTGCCGATTCACGACTACGAGGGCCACCGCCAGCTTGCCGAAGCCTCCAGTGTCAAGATTGCCACCGGGGAGAACGGCTACCACCTGTCCCATTTCAAGACGCTGCTCGACCACCAAGGTGCGTCCATTCTGAATGTGGACGTGGCGATCGTGCCCGGATATGACATCGCAATGGATATTGCCAACCTGGCCGCAGAACGGGGCGTCTCAATCGCTCCCCACGGTTGCCAAGAGTTGCAGTTGCCTTTGGTGGCAGCAATTCCTCACGGCGAGTTCCTGGAAATTTATCCGGTGGCCGTTGACCCGCTCCGGGCGGAGATGTTCCAGCCGTTGCTGCAGCCCGACGCAGACGGCTATGTGACGGTGCCAGACAGCCCCGGACTTGGCTACGAGTTGAACATGGATCTGCTCAACAGATATCGCGTGGGATAAAGAGTTGCTGGCTAGATGGTTGTTAGATAAAAAATGAATGACAAAAACGAAATCAGCATCAGGCAGGCCACACCAGACGACGTTGCCCTGGTTCTGCAATTCATCAAGGGCCTTGCCGACTACGAAAAGCTGGCCGATGAAGTGGTGGCCACTCAAGCGAATTTGGCTGAGTCTTTATTCGGCACCAATGCCAACGCAGAAGCCTTCTTTGCTCACCTCTCGAGTGGTGACGGCGAGCCTGTAGCGGTTGGTTGTGCCATCTTTACCCAGCATTATTCCACATACTCGGGGAATTCCAGCCTGTATCTGGAAGACGTTTTTGTGCTTCCGGAATGGCGTGGCCAAGGCATAGGACGAGAACTCTTGGCCTACGGAGCCGGCCTGGCCAAATCGCGTGGTTATCCAAGAATGGAATGGTCAGTGCTGGACTGGAACGAGCCCGCCATCGGGTTCTACGAGAAGCTTGGCGCGGAACGGGTAGAGGGATGGCTTACCTACCGGCTGTCCGGTGATGCCCTAGAACGCCTTAATCCGAGCAGCTAAACCATTTCCTAGATGCTGTTTCTGGGGGTGATTCGTTGCAACTAGTTCCCTCTGAACCATTCCTGCGCCAAGACCACGGTTCTTCGACGGGCTCAGGATGAGCGACTGCAATCCCAGGTATTACGTCTACCGTAAGGGCCGGTTTATAACCCGCTACTTCTGTCGTTGAACAACGTTGCCTAGTCAGCCAAACTCAAATTCCGCTCATGGTGAGCCAGTCGAACCACCTATGCTTGGGGTTGACTACCCGTCCTTCGACAGGCTCAGGACGAGAGGTGTAGATGCTATCAGACCCAAAGAGCAACCAGACCTCCTCATACATATCTCATCCCGTGTTGAGGCTATCGGCTTACCTACAAGAACGGCTATTTATTTCCAGTCTCTTAGTCCGGGTCCAATCAGGCCTTGGGCTATCGTCACTCCTACTAGGTGTTCAACGGCTACTTGTTGGATTGAGCGTAAGAGGCCCAAAAATAGGAGCAGGTTACTAGGCGTAACAATGGCTTCAGCACTCAAAGGGCGACTCGGCCTTCCATTGGTCCGACTATATTTCGTCCAGCCGGCGATGTGGCGGTCTTTTACCAAGGTTATGAGTCCCTCGAATCTGCGCCACTCTTAATTTCGTATCCCGGCTTCTTTTGCTTCTTTGCTTACCTTCATCCAGCGCCAGCGTTGTAGTGGGTCGCTGATGGCACGCAGCCATACTCCGAAAAGATTAAAGGAGAGAGCAGTCAGGAAAATTGCCGAACCGGGCATCACCACCACCCACCAAGCGGTGGAGATGTAGGGCCTTCCGCTGGCTAGCATTGTGCCCCAGGAGGAATCGGGTGGCTGTATGCCGAAACCTAGAAAACTGAGCGTGGCTTCGGTCAATATGATTCGAGGTACGTCTAAGGCGGCAACGGTCAAAACAGGGGTAATCAGATTCGGAAGTATATGGCGAAGGAGTATGCGGTTGTCTCGGGCGCCGATGGCTTGGGCCGCCTCAACAAATGGCTGCTCTCGTAATGACAACACTACCCCGCGGGTGACACGGGCATAAAGCATCCATCGGCCAATCGCGAAAACCAAGATGATATTCAAGAATCCCGTACCCAATATAAAGAGGACAATCAAGGCCAGCAGCAGAAGCGGGACAGACATGAAAACATCCACGGTCCGCATGATGACATCATCGACCCATCCCCGGTAATATCCAGCCATCAACCCAAGAAAGAGACCCGCAAATCCCGATACCAACACGCCAAGCACTCCCACTCCAAGTGAGATGCGTGAACCGTAAATCAGCCGACTCACCATGTCTCGCCCTAGGTGGTCGGTACCGAGTATGTAAAAGCGCTCTTCCGCTACTGGCGGAATTTGTGAGCGGTCAGTGGCGATACCCAAGGAAAATGGGCTGATGTGGCGCAATGGCAATTGTCGGTCGATAGGGTCGTGAGGCGCTATTAACGGTGCAAATACTGCTGCCAAAAAGATTAGAGTAAGAAACACACCGGAAAATAGCGTGATTGGGTCACTAAGGAACGCCTGCACCATCGGCCTACGCAGAGTAGCGGTGATCGGGTTTCTTGTTATTTTTGTTTTCGGGGTCTCATTAGCCATAAGGATTATTACCTTTTAATCAATTAACAACAAAAATAGACGCCGGCATCGCAATACCTATCCATTAGAGTATGAGATTCGAGGATCTAGCCAGGTATATAGAAAGTCCACGATAAGATTTAAAATCATTACCATCAGTGCGATTACGAACACTGAGGCGGTAATCACTGGTAAGTCTCGACCGTTGATGGCGCCAATTAATAATAATCCCAATCCTGGCCAGGCGAAAATTATTTCTACTACCACTGATCCATTCATAAACCCCGCCAACTCGTCGC
>CAVODA010000220.1:0-3592 GCA_963694265.1 Dehalococcoidia bacterium | reverse complement strand
CTACTTCACCAAGCGCGGTGGCCGTGATCTGCCGTCCGGAGTTGTCCATCAGCGTGAGAGTTCGAGATCCCCTGCTGATGACATTACTCGAGCCGGCCACAATTCCAGTGAAGTGCCTGGTCCGGGCAGGGCGAGTGAGAACCGCAAGGGCTGACAACGCATGCTCTCCGTCGGTCAACACTGTTACCAAAGTCCCATTCGCCAGGTTGGTTATTAAAGGAGCATCCCATCCGTGGATGCTGACCTCGGTGCTGGCGTCGCTGGTCAGGGTGACCGGACCTGAAGATGTTTTAACTGTGATCTCTGAGGACGTGACCGAGGTGATAATGCCGAACAACGCCGATTTCCCAGTGCCGTTGTAGCGTCGAGCAGTGGTGGGTTCGTTTAGGTAAACCACCGGGCGCACGACACTTTCATACTCCCCGGTAATGGACGTGGCTATAACATTGACCACCAACGGGTTCTGGGCGTTGGAGAGTTCAAGCTCGGTGGAAAAAATGCCTTCTGCATCCGGTAGCACCAAAAGCCCGTTGACGCTGAGCGTGGCATCCGGAGAGGTGATACCGGCCACCGATACACTGTTGGCGTTAGTAATAAGGGTTGTCTCAGGGGAGGTGAGCTTCAGCATGAGGGCTTGAGACTGAGGCTCCAAGTTTTGGACAGTTTTGGGCTTTGGCGTAGGCGTTAGGGTAGGCTCAATCTTGGTCTCACCGCTGCAGGCGACCAAAAGACCAAGGACAACCATTATTAGCGCAATCACCCATCGTTGCCGATGCATATTGATTCCTAAGACCGGCACCAGCCGCCAGTTTAAAGGCGCCAGCAGCCGGTTTAAATAAGAAACAAGAGTCCGGCGTTGCCAGTACTCAACAAGTTTAATGGCAATGAATGGCCATGCCACGACTATGCAACCGACCGATTATGTTAAAATCAGCGTCGCTGGGCTACCACGATACGCGGCAACACCACCCGAACATTGCCACTCAAATATTTCAGGCCCGCGCGGTTTAATTTGCAAGAAACTCTACCTGTCTCAGTCCGTCGACTTCGAGTGGATGACATCGACCAAGTCGTCGCTATTGAAAAAGAAGCGTTTTCACCCCTCTGGGTTAGTTCGTCTTTCAAGCGCGATTTGGACAACAAACGCGCCAATTATCTGGTTGCGTGTTTTGATGAAGACGTATCTTCCGAAGAGATATTGGCTGAGAACCAAACTGACCAAATGATCCCGGAAGAAGAGCAACCGGCGCCCAAACTCTGGTCTCGCATGCTTGGCCGATTTGGTCTGTCTTCCAACAATAATGACGCAACTATCGACGTGGATGAAGTATTCGACATTGCCGGATACGTCAGCGTTTGGTACCAAGGCGAAGAAGCCCACATAACTGAGATAGCAGTCAAGGAAACACTGCGGGGCCGGGGTGTGGGTGAACTGCTGCTGATTGGCTCCCTCAAGGCGGCCATAGACTACGGCTCAAAGGTGATGACCTTAGAGGCAAGGGTTTCCAACTTCATCGCCCACCGCCTGTACCAGAAATACAGCTTCAAATCGGTTGGCATTCGCAAGGCCTATTACTCAGACAACCGTGAAGACGCGGTGATAATGACCACCAGCCCAATAGACACCTCCGAGTACGACGAATTATTTTACGGCCTGCAAACCACCTATCAAAGTCGCTGGGGACGGATGCTGATTGAGGAATACTAAGGCGGCTGAAGCTCTCTGACGCCCACTGACAGTCCGCAGGGAGCCACGGCCCGATACCAACTGCGGTGCTATTAACATAACGAATCAACCCACGAAAAACCTGAGGGCCATTGGCCGCCTCCCCCGGTGAGCCTGGCAACCATTGATTTCTGATGGGTAACCGCCCCCAAATTAAGTTGACCAGCCGCAGTCACGTTGTTAGAATGGCTCGGCGTCACCCAGTCCCATGGGAGTTGGTCCCAACGGTATCCCTGAAAGGGTATCCGCATAAGGGCCAGATTAACGAGATAGGCCAGATTAAAGATTCATGTTGGTAATAGGATTAACGGGCAGCATTGGTACCGGAAAGAGTGAAGCTGCTCGGCAATTGGAGATGCTGGGAGCCTCAATCATCAGCGCAGACCAGGTGGGTCACGAGGCTTACACACCCAACACAGAAGCTTGGGAGCAGGTTGTAGCCGCTTTTGGCGACGATATCCTGCAGGGCGACAAAGAGATTGACCGGCGCAAGTTGGGAGCAATCGTTTTCTCAGACTCCAGTCAATTAGACAAACTGAACGCAATCATGCATCCGCGAATGGCGCGGATGGTATCGGATAAAATCGAAGTCCTACGCGGCCAAGGCGTGAAGGTAGTGGTGGTTGAGGCCGCTCTATTGTTCGAGGCTGGATGGGACACATTAGTGGAAGAGGTGTGGGTCACTGATTCCTCTGAAGATATAGTCGTCGGACGGCTCGAGGAGCGAAACGGGTTGTCCGAAGAAGAGGCCAAGAAACGGATTAATTCTCAGATGGACCGCGCAGAACGGATAGAGCGGTCTGATTTTGTTATTGACAACTCAAGTGACATGGCAGGACTGGAAAGCGCCATTAAAGAGTTGTGGGACCGCCGAGTAGCTAAATAGCGAAAAGTGGTATGGCGATAAAAACCGCATAGCAGAGATATAAAAGGACCGGGAAAAAACATGGTTGAAGCAGCTCCAGAGACACAAAAGCATTACACAGAGTATGCGATTGAGGAGTTCCTAGTTAGGGACGAACCTTACTACCGGCCTATTGGCGATGAGATTGAGTTATTTACCGCCGCCTACCGCCAGCACATCCCGGTCTTGTTGAAGGGACCGACAGGGTGCGGCAAGACTAGGTTTGTGGAATACATGGCCTGGCAATTGGGACGCCCCTTAGCCGTCGTCAAGGAAGATGGCGACAAATCCACCGAACTGAAAGAGGGTGAGATTCGTGTACCGCTGGTCACAATCGCCTGCCACGAAGACTTGACCGCCAGCGACTTGGTTGGTCGTTATCTGCTGGATGCCAACGGCACCCGTTGGATCGACGGTCCCATGACCCGTGCAGTCAAAGCCGGCGCCATTCTCTACCTTGATGAGGTTGTGGAAGCCCGGAAAGACACCACGGTGTTGATACACCCTCTAACCGACCATCGCCGCATCCTCCCGATTGAGAAGACTGGTTCAATCATTGAGGCCGACGACCGGTTCCTGCTTTGTGTTTCCTACAACCCTGGTTACCAGAGCGCTCTTAAGGACCTGAAGCACAGCACCCGCCAACGGTTCATCTCAATTGAGTTCTACTATCCGCCAGCCGACGTTGAGACTGAGATCATCCAGCGTGAGAGCGGTTGCACCAAGGAACACGCAGACGCTCTAGCCAAGCTTGGCGAAAAGATCCGTAATCTGGAAGAGCACGGCCTACAGGAAGGCGCCAGCACCCGTCTGTTGATTTACGCCGGGCGTTTGATGTCTGAGGGGATTCCTCCTCGCCGTGCCGCCCAGGTTGCCATTGTATGGACACTGACCGACGACGCAGAACTGCAACGCAGTCTTGAGGAAGTCGCGTCCTCCATTTTCGAGTAGATGACTAAATG
>CAVODA010000219.1:0-3594 GCA_963694265.1 Dehalococcoidia bacterium | reverse complement strand
ATTCGTTCGGCCTCGGCTATGGCAGCCTGGACCATTTTGTTCGCTTCGCCCAATGTCAGACCCATGTTCTACCCCTCCTAATCGATTACTCGTGGTGTAAATAATTGTTTTGCGGGCCACATTATCACTCTTGACGCCCATGCTCTACAACACTACTTAGAATATATAGTTGCCACTAGAATTCTCATTGACTATAATCCCCGGTGCAACGGACGCTAAATCAGGCTCTCCCGGTGCCGCATTAGCCTCTTAAACAGTTCACAGAAACGAATCCCGGCTTCCAGCGACCGCCATCCTTACGCGCGGCGATTCAGAAACCGGCAGCACAAGGAGTAACAAATGGTTGACCAGTTGAAACGTCCCACAGAGCATCCTGAGATTTTTTGGTTCTCTGAACAGCCTTACGGACACGTCACGGAAGATGACCTTAAGAAGTACGACTCGGGCCGCCTTGGCTTCCCCAACAGCTACTTTGACCCCGAAAAAGCGTCAATCCTCTACAACCAATACCACGAACAATACCAACTGGCCGACGAGGTAGGCTTTGACGGCATCATGAGCAATGAGCACCACGCCTCTTACTGGTGCATGAAGCCGGCGGTCAATCTGGATGCCGCCGTTATCTCAAAACTAACCAAGCGAGTTAAGATTGCCATCCTGGGCAACGTGATTTCGGTTGGCGACCCCATTCGCATGGCCGAAGAGATCGCCATGCTGGACTGCTACTCCGGAGGACGGATCATCTCCGGCTTCGTCCGTGGCACTGCCGTTGAGACTCTGTTGTCCGGTCAAGACCCAACCGAGAACTTTGCGCGGTTCCAAGAGGCTCATGACCTGATTATCAGATGCTGGACTGATGACGGTCCTTTCCGCCATGAGGGCCAATACTACAAGTACCGGGTGGTGAACCCCTGGGTTAAGCCCATGCAAAACCCCCGCCCGGACATTTGGTTCCCCGGCACCGGCAGCCCCGAGAGCGTCGTTTGGGCGGCCCAACACGGCCATCCCTACATGAACCTGGGTGCCTTGGTAGACACCACCGAGTGGCTAAAGCAGATTTATATCGACACCGCCAAAGAGTCCGGTTATAAAGCCGGTCCCGAGCACTTTGGTTACCTGCTCCGCTGCGTAGTGGCGGATACCGATGAGAAAGCCATTGAGATTGGTCGTGAGTTCATGTGGACTGCCGACCACCGCCAGAAGGGTCCAAGAGAGCACAATGATCCTCCCGGTTACCAAACCCGCCGCGCAGTGGAAGTGAAGCGCGCGCGGCCAGCCCTGGGCACCGGTGCCTCCGAGTTCGGAAACCCGACCACCTATGAAGAACTGCAAGCGGTCAACAACATAATCGTGGGCAGCCCGGAGACCGTGACCAGGAAGTTCAAAGAGATCATCGAGCGTTTGAGCCCTGGCTACATTCATATCTACGGCAACGAGGGTGCCATGAAGCACGAGGACACGATGCGTTCCATCGAGCTCTTGGGCAAAGAGGTCATCCCCGCACTGCACGAGATCAAGCTCCGTCCCTACGACGATTAGCACTCAACATAGCAATAAAAAAGGCCCCCTTCTTCCGAAGGGGGCCTTTTTTATTTAGGTATTATTTGTCTAACTGCCGGGGCTTAAAGACTAGGCCAAGTAGGTCTCCGGGCTGGCGAGGAACTTGCCTCGGCAATCCAGTCCGCAGAAATACAGCCATTGGCCGTCGTGAAAAATCCGTGTTCCCTGGGCTGGGTCAACTTCTGAAGCCCCAAAAGAGGTCTGTGAAGACTGGGCTCGCGCTTGGTCTTCGTCAATCTCTTTGCCGCATACCAAATCTTTGGCCATTGGTTACTCTCCGTAATCGATGCGGCCGCTAGTACTGGCCGCTCGTGTTATTTAATCTAAATTTCTGTGGGGTGCATCTGACCAGTTAGCCAGCGGTGGGCAAAGGCATACCCAGTCTGACCCTTCCGGGTACGTCCAAGAGGGCTGAAGCTATCTTGGCTCGGTGGTCGTAAGTGGTACCCATGCGCAGGGACCAAGCCGTTACCCGGCGGAACCACAGGTGCAGATCAAATTCCATCATGAAGCCGATGCCACCGTGAATCACCTGGCTGGTGCGGACCACAGACTCGCACTTCTCGTTGCAGAAAGCCTTGGCTTGGGAAACTTCAACCGAAGCCGGAAGGCCCTGATCCATCTTCCAAAGTGCCTCAAAGGTTAGCATCTCGCCGCCGTCAACGTGCAGCAGCATGTCGGCCAGCATGTGCTGGACCGACTGGAACGAGCCGATGGGTCGGCCAAACGCCACCCGGTTCTTGGCGTACTCAATGGCCATTTCAGAGTCTTTGCGAGCCGCTCCAACCATCTGACAACAGAGCAACGCGGTGCCCCGGTCGAGCATGGCCTCAATGATGGGCCATCCCTGGTCAACTTCTCCCACCAACGCTGCACTTTCAACGAGGTGATCTTTGAAGTCCACCCGACTCTGCTTATCTTTGGCCAGAGTGACCAATGCTGTCTGGTTAACTCCGGTACCGTTGGGATCAACCAAGAACAGGGAGATTCCCTGATTGGTGTCTGACGCAGGTGACGTGCGACAGGCAACCAAACAACGCTCGGCCACGATAAAGTTGTCGACGAACATCTTGGTGCCGTTCAAAATCCAGCCGTCGCCGTCAGCCTTGGCCTCAAGGTTCATGGCCTCTGGTATCAGACGAGCGTCGCGTTCGTGAACGGCCCAAGTCAGTACCATTTTGCCGTCGGCGACTGCGGGCAGGATGTCTTGTTTCTGCTGGTCGGAGCCATCACTCTCGATGGTGAGGGCTGCCACCATGGTGCTATGCATTGGCACGGGTGCCATCACTCGGCCCATTTCTTCAATGATTAGGCCCAGGTATACCAATGGCAGTCCCTGGCCGCCGTATTGCTCCGGTAGAGACATCCCCAGCCATCCCAGGTCTGCCATCTGCTTCCAGAGGGCTGGTGGGTAGCCGAGGCCGTCAAGTTCCATCTCACGAACGAGGGCCGTCGAGACTTCTGCTTCCAGAAACTCACGGGCCACGTTCTTGAGCATTAGCTCTTCTTCTGTGGGTAATATATCCATGGTTTTCCTTGTTTATCTGTGCCATGCCAATCTGACATGAAGCTCAAAGTTTTTGTGTAAGTCTAATTTGGTTCCGAGCGCAGCGTAGAAACGCGGCTGTGCCGCCGGCTAGCCTCGGGGCATGCCTAGGCCTCGGCGGGCCATCTGGTCGCGCATAATCTGCACGCTGCCATGGTTGATACCCGACTGGAAAGAACCCATCAGGTTATGAGCAAAGAGACCGTCTTCAATGTTCTCGTCAGAGTTGCTCAACAGTTGAGCGTACGGCCCCAGCATCTGGGAGATCGCCTCAGTAGTCTTTACGCCGTGCTCGGGAGCCCAGACCTTTTCGGCCGAGCCCTCGTAGGTGAAGTTGCCGTCACGATTGACCAGCGACATACTGCGCATGGTCATCAGGCGACAGACCTGGGCCTCAGTCCACAACTCGGCAAGCTTGTCGCGCACTGCCGGGTTTTCGGCCGGAGAATATCCGTTGAAGTCGTTTTCTTTGACCCAGTTGACGATAT
>CAVODA010000218.1:0-3598 GCA_963694265.1 Dehalococcoidia bacterium | reverse complement strand
ACCCGGTTATTTTGGCCCATCTTCACTGCGCAGGGTGCCCACAGCACCCGCTCCGGGGTGAAATTCCGGATGCCGTTGCGCTGCCGGATCATGTCCGGGTTGGACTTGAGCTTGGCGACTCCCATGTTTGAGAGATGGCCGTCACCGGTGAACTCGGTGATGAACCGGCCCTCAGGAGTTAGCACCTGCACTCGATTGTTTAGCCAGTCGGCAATGTAGATGTCGCCGTCCTGGTCAACACACACGCCAGTGGGGCGGTTGAACTGCCCAACGGGCGCGTCTGATGTGGTGATTCCACCCTTGATGACCGCATTGGAGCAATCACCGCCGGTGCCGGGCGTCCCCGCAGCGCCGGGCGTGCCAAATGTAGCCAGCCATTTGCCGTCTGAAGTGAATAACTGGACGCGGTCGTTACGCCAATCGGCGACAAAGATATTATCGTCAGCGTCCAGGCACATTCCCCAAGGCAGATTGAACTCGCCGTTGGCTGATCCGGCCGAGCCGAACTTGCCCAGGAACTTGCCGTCCAGAGTAAATTTCTGTATCCGGTTGTTACGGCTGTCCACGATGTAGAGGGTGTCATCTTGGCCAACAACGATCCCGGCAGGGCGGTTTAATTCCCCGTCACCTGAGCCGTGGGTGCCCCAGTGGGAGATGTATTCGCCGTCTTGGTCGTATTTGGTAACCCGGTGGAGCCATTCATCTGTGACATAGACGTTGGTGTCTTTGTCCAGGGTGATGCCCACCGGCCAGATGAACTGGCCTGGTTCCTCGCCGTAGGAGCCGAAGGTGGAGATGTACTCCTCGCCGTCTTCTCCCAGGCTGAACACCGTCAAACGTGTGCCGTCGGGCCGGTCTTCGCGCCCTCGGTTCACGATGTAGGCGATATCGTCATCGGTCATGGCAAAGTCTATGGGATAGCGCACCCCGGCGCCCATATGCTCCGCCCGTCCGGCCGTGGACTCGTAGGTGTAAGTGCGGTCGTTGATGCCAAGAAACACACTGGCCATGATTTCACCCCTTGTTGTTGGAATTCACAGGACTCAAGCTGGCGATTACCGGTTTAAAGCCCCGCTTTGGCGGCCTCTTCTCGCATGAATTTCAGGTAGTCGTTGGTGGCTGTTTGCAGCAACGTTTGGACGGTGCCGTGGAAGTACTGCACGCCCAGGTCTAAGAACTTGGGTACCAGGTTCTCCGGGCAGCTAACGCCGGCGAACTTACCCGCATCACGGATAATTTTCACGCCCCGCTCCATGACTTCTTGGACTTCAGGGTGAGTCTGCTGGCCAACGTAGCCCATGGACTGGGACAGGTCACCGGAGCCGATGAAGAAAACGTCGACACCGTCCACCTGAACCATCTCCTCTAGGTTGTCGATGGCCTCCAATTCTTCCAGCATCAGACAGACCAGGGTGTTCTTGTTGGCTTCTATTGCGTAGTCTGCAGTTGAACCGGAGAACCCAAACCCGGCGGGTCGGCTGCGACTGAAGATGCCACGCTGGCCGTCGGGATAGTATTTGCAGGCCTCAACGGCGTTTTGGGCTTCCTCAGCGGTGTTGACGTGGGGAACTTGGACACCCCAAGCGCCGCGGTCAAGGAAGGGGCAGATAAATTCAATTTCGTTGCCGATGGGGCGCACCAATGGCGCCATGCCGGTTAATTCAGCAGCCCGGATCATATCTTCAACGTTACTAACTGTTACGTCACCGTGCTCATTGTCCAGCAATATCCAGTCGTAGCCTAGGCTCCCAAGCATCTCCACAACCGTGGCAGATGGGAATGTGAGCATGGTGCCAAAAACTGCTTTGCCGTCGTTTAACTTCTGCTTTAGGGTATTCTCCCGCATCTAATCTCTCCAAAAATTGATCGCGCCTGATTTTGACTGGAGTATACTACGCGCCACACCCAAACGGTCCGCCAGCCCACGCCTGACAACCCAGGTATTTGTTTGCTGTTGACCCAAATTCAAGACGGGTGTTGGGTGTACTCAAAAAATGGACGACATTGACCCAAATATGACAGGCTCCGAATCCGGTGATTCCGACCTACCCGTCATACTTTCTTTTGTGGCTGATTGGCCAAACCTGATAACCTTGGCCGGACTCTGCGGCGGCGTCTTGGCGATCTTCTTTGCAGTGGAGCAAAATTACCCTGCCGCGATCATAGCCATGCTCTGGGCTGTGACCTTTGACTGGTATGACGGTGTGGTGGCCCGCCGCATCACAGACCGAAGCGATGCCCACCGGGCCATCGGCGGCGCAATGGACTCCCTGGTCGACCTGGTCACCTCGGGTGTGGGACCGGCGATATTGCTGCTGAGCGTCACAGATTTCAGTGGTTGGGCTTATCCGGGAGCCTTGGCGATCATCATGGCCGGAGTGTTGCGTCTTTCCTACTTCAACGTCTACGGGGTGGATAGCAGCGGCAAGATAGCCGGGCTGACCATCGATAACTCACCCATAGCGGTCTCTTTGGTCTTCTTCTTAGAGAGTTTCATCGACCACAGCGCATTTGTAGCCATTCTCTACGCTACAGTTTTGGTCATGGCAGCTTTGCACGTGGCACCATTTCGTCTGCCCAAGGCCGTCCAAATCTTCTACTACATCTTCACGACGTACGTGATCGTGGCCACCGTGGGTTACGCCTTTATCTGGGCAACCCAATAACTAAAATCTTATTTGGAAGGCAGGAGCCTGAAGAAATGGTTTTGCAGTTTGGGCCAGGAAATGTGCAATTGAGAGAGCGTCCAAGGTAACGCCCCAAAGCTCAAGGGAGCAGTGGCTCGGAGAGCTCCCCACGTAAGAGAGCCAAGCGTCAATGATTGCTTGGGCAGAAAGGGCAGTAGTTTGCGGCGTAGGTCAACCATCTCTTCTGCAATCACCATGCTGGTGTAACCGGGATTGCCGCGCACGTCCACGTCCGGAATACCGGCTTCTAAAATGAGCTTCTTATATAAATCAACGCTGCGGTAGATCACCTGGTAATCTCCGATGGGCGTCACCACACCCTTTCTGACAGTGGACTCCCGCAGGATGATGGTCCCGCCGCTGCTGAGACGCTCCTTAAGGCTGTGCAGAAGCTCCACAACGTCTGAGTCCTTCAGATACATCATGAGGCCGCCCAGAAAGATGAAATCAAAAGGGCCATCGGGAAGGTCTTCCCGGCCGTCCCCCTGATAGACCTCAGCGTTTGGCAGATGGGCAACCCGTTGTTGGGCTGCCTCAACCATGGGGCCGCTGCGCTCCACGCCCACCGCTGATTTGAATTGGTTGGCAAATATCTCCACCCAAGCGCCTGCGCCACAACCAACGTCCAGGACGCGTCCCGAAGTACCAACGGCGTTGAGCCATGGCTGTATCGTTGCGAGTTCCCGGCTGAGCCGATACCCAACCGCGCTGGCGGGGAGGTTGTGCTCATGGGTCATCATGCTCATGGCCGCTGCGGCCTCAAAGCCGCCGGTGCCCTCGAAATAACGCTTTACGGCATCGTCGTCTATTTGTGTTTCGGGCGACTGCTCTTGATCAGATGACACCTTTACGGCCTCCTGTGTTCTTTAATCAGGCCAAAATGAGCCTGAATTGACGCTGCTACGGAATTG
>CAVODA010000217.1:0-3602 GCA_963694265.1 Dehalococcoidia bacterium | reverse complement strand
CCCTTGTCTTTGGTGAAGATTGGGCTCAACTCCACACGGGTGGGGTCGCCATCAAACCAAGGGGAAACCGTCTCACGCCATTTGGTGTAATGAGGGGCGGAGCGGTGGGCAGTCTCCCAAGCGTCTTTATTCTCATAGACCTCATACAGGTATACGGTGTTCTCGTCATTGGGGTTCGCGTGAACGTCGAACTGCAGGCAGCCCGGCTCGTCGTTGTTGGATCCAACAGCGTCACCCATGGTGGCCTCGATGAATTCAGCGCGGTGTCCAGCTTTGATCTTGGCGGTTACGAATAATGCGAACATTGTTCCTCCATGAACAGTTTTTATTGCCTCTAAATTGATAACTTGCCTCGGCATTATAGCCACGAGAGTATCCGGGGACAACAGCCTCGTTCCTTGGTGCTCGTCACGAGGGATGACACCGGTTGGCGGTAGTTGTAGAATGTTCCCCTCTGGCGCTTATTAAAGATTAGGGAGCCTTCTTCATGGCCGACATACCAATCGTTTATACGCTAACCGTCTGTCCTGCCTGCGACGCCCTGCGCGCCGCCTGGAAGCGCGACGGCATTGAGTACCAGGAAATCAGGGTGGACCAGAACCAAGATGACCTGGACACCGCCCTTGATTACGCCGCCACAGTGCCCATAATCATCTACCCGGACGGCCGTATAGAGGTAGGCTTTAATGGCCAGACCGGTTGAGAGATCGGCTAACGGGCCGTTGGCCCGACCAAGTCTGCAGCAGAATAGTTGTTCAAAGATTCATTAGATCAAATGGAGGAGCCATGGCTAGAGAAGATAGTGTTGTAACCCCGGAGCGGTACGCCCAAGGCTTCAATTACCCAGATTACATGGACCAGATCAAGGTCAACAAACAGCGTTTTGAGGGATTCTATGACGGCCTCACGCTGAGCGCAGCGGATACCGCGTTCTTCAAAGAACTAACACAGCGCCCCAACGGCCCAGCCAAGATGATGGTCATTGGCGAAGACTGGTGCGGCGACGTTATCCGTGGTCTGCCAGTGCTAGCACGAGTGGCGGAAGCGGCTGAAATTCCCATCAGCATCTTCCCCAGGGACAGCCACATGGACATCATGAATGAGTACCTGAACAAGGGCGAGTACCTGTCCATTCCGGTGGCCGTTTTCTACACTGCAGACCACAAGTACATCTGCCACTGGATCGAACGTCCCGCCGTCGCAGTCACAGAGCAGCGTGCAATTGAACAGGCCATTCGAGCCGAAAACCCGGACATTGACGAACGCGAGTTTGGCCAACAACGCCGGGCCCGCACCGCTGACAAGGCCCAGGACTGGATCGACGCCACTGTTGTGGAACTGAAGGAACTGCTGACCAGCAGCCTCTCCTAACAACCCATTACCAAGGTCCCTATGAGCATCAAAAGGCTCGGCCAAATTGTTTGGCCGAGCCTTTTTGTTATTCCCCGAACACGAACGGACGCGTTCGCAGAACATGGTGGCGAAGTGGATTGCGGCCTTCGCCGGAATGACGGTTGGGGGGATGGTTGCCACAATTTCGTTCATCCTGAGTTCCGACTAAAGTCGAGAGTCTCGATTTATCGGACCCGTCGAAGGATGCGCATAAGTCAGGTCTTGTTCAAATTGTTGGAGTTGCTTGAAATACGCCCGGAAGTTGGGGTTTTTTAGCCACCAGGAACAACACAGCTCCAATCATGTTGAGTCCGGCCAAAACCAGGAATGCCATGTCGTAATCACCCAGCTCATCCCGCATGAACCCGGCCATGGGTGCGGCGATCAACAGCAAAATATTCATGGGAACAGTGGATATACCCAATATCTTCCCGAAGGACGCTCTGCCGAAGTAGTCGCCCCTGATTGCCGTGGTCAATGGAGTACGGCCGCCAAAGCCGATGCCAAACAGCACCGCAAAGGCGTAGAAATAGATCAGGTCCGAGCCGAGGGTCAAGAACACCACACCGATGCCCTGGATGACGGTAAACACGAACAGCGCTACGTTTTTGGGCATCTGGTCGCCAATCCAGCCGCCAAAAAACTGGAACACGATAGACACCCCAGTCTGCACCATGATTATCCAGGCCGCTGTCTGCACACCGTAGTCGAAATCGCTCAGCAGCAATCCCAAATGAGCCATGATGGCCAGCACAACCATGGAACCGAGACCATGGCCAAATGAAATGCACCAAAACGCCTGAGTGCGCAGCGCCTGTCCAATCGTCAGATCCAATTCCTGGCTTGAACTGTCTGAGTCCGAGTTCGAGTCTGACCCGGAACCGGCACCGGCACCGGTGCCCCGCACCTCTCCATCGGGAAATGCCCCGATGTCCTCGGGTTTGTTCCGAATTATCTTGGGAAATACCACCGCCGAGACTAAAGTAACAACCGCAAAAATCTCCACCGTATGCCGCCAGCCCAACCGGTCAGCCTCAGGGTTGATCAGCCAGGCAATCATCGGCATCAGAAACAACCCGCCAATGCCCATCCCGACCATCGCCAGCCCCATGGCCATTCCCCGGTGTCGCACAAACCAATGGTTCAGCAGCGTCATCACAGTGAGCCAACCAGCCTGGCCCTGTCCCACAGACATGACGAAATAAGCCAGGTAGAACATCCACAGGTTCTGAACTTGGCTAAATAGGAAAAACCCTACCGTGAGAATCATCAGGCCGGTTAAGACCATGAACCGTGTGCCCATGCGGTCCACCAGGTATCCGGCAATGGGTCCGGTGAGGCTGCCTTCTACCCTGGTGAAACTCAAGGCCAGACCCAACTGAGTCCGGCTCCAGCCGAACTGAGACTCCAACGCCACCGCCCAGAGCGCAGACGCCTGGAATATCGGCACGGAGGTGATGACCATGATGAAGCCACTGACGGCTACCATCCACCAGCCGTAGAAAATTCCCTTTGATTTACCGGTGGGGGATTCCTGCCAAAGGTTCCCCATGTTCAAAAGACTAAACAAGTAACTCCAAACCGGCGTTGGCCGGATTTTAATTATAACCAGCCTTGTTCTAGAGAAAGGCGCTGAAACTCAATGCCAGATACCCGAGTCTCCCCTATGACAATTGGCCAGCGGACGCTAGAATGGGTGCTCTTACGGCCATTTGACTAGAATTTCGACAATAACGACCTAGGGGAGTGATCATGGATTACGGAGTCTTTCTGATGCCATCCCATCCGCCGGAGCGGGAGCTATTCCAAGCCCATCAGTGGGACTTGGACTGCTTGGTTTTAGCCGACAAGTTGGGCTTCTCAGAGGCTTGGATCGGAGAACACTATACCTCCCCTTGGGAGCCAGTACCTTCGCCAGACCTGATGATCGCCCAGGCTTTGATGCTGACCAAGAATATCCGTTTGGGGACAGGCGTTCACTTGCTGCCGTACCACCATCCCGCAGAGTTGGCCTGCCGCGTCGCCTACCTGGACCACATGGCTCAGGGTAGGTTCATGTTTGGCATTGGGGCTGGTGGCCTGCCCACCGACTACACAATGTTCGACGTTGACGGTCTGAACGGCCAGCACCGAGAGATGACCCGCGAGGCGATTGACATAATCCTCAAGCTTTGGGCGGAAGACGAGCCCTTTGAATACAAGGGGCAGTT
>CAVODA010000216.1:0-3606 GCA_963694265.1 Dehalococcoidia bacterium | reverse complement strand
ACTTTGGCATTGGTGGTTAATTCTGTAGACCGATCATTGGTCTGTTGGGCTATTCCAGCGGCCTCAAGAGCCGTAGATATACGTCGTCGTCGTTCCCTAATATCTGAACTAGTTCCAGTCTGCGTTGCTGGGCCTTCATGAGTGGCGGTCATTTCGATGTTCCTCTTTAATGACAGAAGCGGTGGACAATGCCCCAGAATGTCTTCTATCTTGTAGCATCCGTTGCACGGATTTTCGCCACCCAATCGTCAGCCCCAAATGGGGGGTGACCGTGGCGTAAGGTGTCGGTAATCTGGCCCAGAAAACCACCTACAACATACCACATATTGGGGTCTAAGTTATGTCGCATACTACAACATGATGTGGTTGGTCTTCCGGGAACTACAAAAAGTAGTAGGCGAATTCTAGACCCGCGTTTTATGCCAAGTCAATAGAATTCAGAGGAATATTGTAATCCAAAATCATCTAATATTGGGGGGATAGTTGGGAATTTTCAGGAAGAGGGCGAGTGGGGGAACGGGCCGATAAAACACTGCGGTGTTTTTCTTGGAAATGGCCGGAGACGGAGCAAAACTGAGGGAATCGTGGGCGCGACTTTGGTTGGGAGGACGCGTTCTTGTAACGCCTTTTATGTTAGCTAGCTAGCGGACGCAGACGATGTGTGGATGCGCCTTTTTGGGGACCAATAAAATGGCCAATAGATAAGGGCGGGTCTTTGACCCGCCCCACACAATCACACACATCCCAGGGAACTTGTATTAAATAACCCGTTGCCGCTCCAGTTGGATTTTGGCCATTAATGTGCCCCCGCATCAGCGAGCGGTTCTCTACGGGAACCGCTCGCTGATATGTGAGCCCCAATTTTTATATCAAACTCAACCAAAACGTACAGTTTTTAAAATTAAGACCGCAGCAGGGCTTAGAGTTCGTACTCTTCATCGTCGGCGTCGGCGTTGCCCAGCCAGCAGGTGGCCAGACTGGCGCGGGCTGCCTGGTCTATCTCATTCTGAATTTCCGCGATGCGGCTACCGTCAAACATTTGCTCGGAGATGATCTGGCCTACGGGAATCGCTGGGACCGATACCGATAACATTTGGTTCTCTAGGTCATGTACTTGGTTATTAAGGCTCAAAAGTCGAGTCAGGGCTGAATACTGCAAGCTACCGTTCATGTCTGGTCTCCTAGGGTGAAATGATTGAATAGTGCTTCTGGTCTAATAAATCCCTGTATCAATTCCTGGTTGATCAGGCCCTGTTGGGGGTTCTCGCTTTGTTGATCACCCTGTTTTGTTCCGTTGGCTGGTTTTCTCTGGGTCGGTCGAAACTCCGCTTCCTTTTCCACTGGTCGCCGTCGCCCTTTCTTCGGCAGAGCTGGCGGCATATCCAGCAGTGGTAACTGGGCCTCGTCTCTAAGGTCTCTTACGGCCTCTTCAAAACTTTCTATGTCCTGGAAGGCGCGGTAGACGCTGGCATAACGGATATATGCCACCCGATCTAGTTCTCTGAGCCTTTCCATTACCATCGTGCCGAGCGCGGTGGTTGAAACCTCCAGGTGACCCAGGTGTTGTAGTTCGGCCTCAATGTCTTCGACCATTTTGTCGATGGTTCTTGAGGCAACTGGTCTTTTGGTGCAGGCTTTCCTGATTCCTGAGATAAGTTTTTCACGGTTGAACTCCTCTCTGCGGTTGTCCTGTTTGGACACCATTAACGAGGCGGCCTGGACTCGTTCGTAGGTTGTGAACCGGAGCTCACAGCTTTGGCATTCGCGCCTTCGCCTGATTCCGCTGTCCACTACGCGGGAATCGGTGACCTTAGAATGGGGATTACCACAGAATGGACAGTGCATTAGTTTGGTTGCTTTTTTATATTTTTCTTAAATTCGTATTAAATACTATATATAGTGTTATTGTTAACTAAAACTACTATCTATAGTGCCTAGAGTGTATATACCGATAATTACGTTGTCAAACCCTTACGATTTTCGTCACAGGCGTGGAGTTTACGTAAGACTCAAGTGGCGATAGTCGATAACGGAAGAAGCGATAAAAGAAGGCACAAAAAAAGACCGCTCTCCAATTATGGAGAGCGGCCAAAAGTTGATTCTCGGCACCTGATTTAAATACCTAGATAAAGGGGGATTAGTGCGCTAAGGCCTCCGAGAACATTACTCAGTTTTTAATGGGCTCCCGGCCCGGTCAGGCGTTGCTACTGATGTAGCTTTTCCGTCTATTAACTCTAGCATGACCGGTGATTCCGGGAGCCTTTGCGTTATTGACGGATTTTAACGGAAAAAGCCGCGATTCTTGTTGCTGGATTGCCGACGCAGGAAGCTTGGCATGTCCAGTTCTTCTTCCGACTGTGGGATGACATCTTGGAGCAATCGTTCCAGTTCGTCTTCCCGTAGTTGCTGATTCTCAGCCATGACCGGGAACGATGCGGCGACCATGGTGATCTTGATCTCATCGTCCAGTTTGGAGTCACGGCAGGTACCAAAGATGATGTTGGCATCCGGGTCTGACAGATCCTGAATCACCCGGGCAGCGTCCTGTACTTCTTGTAGTGTCAGGGTTGGGCCACCGGAGATTACGAACAGTATGCGTTTGGCGCCATCCATGGATATGTCCAATAGAGGGCTCTTGGTTGCCTGGCGGGCTGCTTCCACCGCACGGTTCTCACCCTTGCCGCGGCCAATGGCCAACCAGGCTGGACCGGCGTTGTTCAATATGGTGCGAACGTCAGCGAAGTCTACGTTGATCTCGCCTGGTACCGTCACCACTTCGGCGATGGCTTGGATTCCTTGTTGGAGTACGGAGTCGGCCATTTTCAGAGCATCTTCCCAGGTGTAGGCCTGGTCACCTTGGGCATTGAGCTGTAGGAGCCGGTCATTATCGATAACAATCAGGGTGTCGACGTTGTCTTTCAGTCGAGCGATACCCTCTTCGGCGTTCTTCTTCCGCATGGTGGCTTCAAATGAGAAGGGCTTGCTAACGACAGCGACGGTCAGAGCGCCCGATTCTTTAGCGATCTGTGCGATCACGGGGGAGGCCCCAGTGCCGGTTCCGCCGCCCATGCCCACGGCCAAGAAGACCATGTCTGCGCCTTCCAGCGCTTTTTCAATGTCGTGGCGGCTTTCCTCGGCAGCCTGCCGACCCAAATCGGGGTTGGCGCCAGAACCCAGGCCACGAGTGAGGTTCTGACCAATGGCCAGCCGATGGGAAACGTCACAGCGGAACAGGTGCTGAGCGTCGGTATTCACGCTGTAATACTCAACCACCGGTAGTTTATCTTTGAACATGCGACTAACGGCGTTGCTGCCGCCGCCGCCAATGCCCATGACTTTAATGTTGGGTGAGCCGGCGTTGATTTCCTGCACCATTTCAAAGGTGTTGTCAGATTCCTTGCTGGGCTCCCAGGCTGCAGAATTGTCTTGTACCATTCTAGGTCCTCCACATCGTCATCATCGATTTAATATCGGAGTCTCACTGGACTCTTTTTGGTTGCTGGATCGTTGGCTGATCTTGCTGGGTCCGTTGTCCGGGAAGTTCCCGGAGCGTCGGCGCATCTATTCGGCGTCAACGGCTAAGCGGTTGTTACCTAACTGATGCTG
>CAVODA010000215.1:0-3606 GCA_963694265.1 Dehalococcoidia bacterium | reverse complement strand
CACTACGACCAAATGCTGGCAGAGGACCCAAGTTTCGTGCCGGGTCGCCCGGTTGTCAGCAACCCGTACTTCATATTGCCCCAAGACGTGGGTAACCTATCAAGCGTCAACTTGTTGGAAAATCGGCTGAGCGTTGCCATTAGCAACCTGTTTGACGGTTGTTACGAACTTGTGATGCAGATTGATGATGCACACGGAGGAATCAGAGGCACAAATAGACCTGCTGGCGAGTATCTCCATTGACCTGATGACCGATGTTATCGGGCCTCTGGGGGAGGCGTTGACTCTGCTGCCGGCTGGCGATAGCAATCCTGGGATGAATGCCGGACCAAGCTTTCGGTTCACCCGAGATGGCACGGCTGCGCCGCATCAGGTATCTGCCTGGAAACTGTTCGTTGAACGGATGAATGAGATGTCGGCCTACTGCGGAATACTTGAGATGCAGGGCTCCTCCATCCCGGCCTTGACCGGCGTCAAAGCGTTATTGGCTCGCTACGCCAAACAACTGTCTGACGCCTCAAGCTAGCATAATCTAGGCAAAGTTAGATCGGCGGGCTTCCAAGTTAGTATGGATGTCCAGCAGCACAGTTTTGCCCTCTGCATTTAGTTTCATGGCCTGTTTGATTGCGTTGGCTACTTCGCCCGGCTGGGTCACTGTGATTCCCACTGCGCCCATGCCCTCGGCCAGCTTGGCGTAGTCGCCGGTCATGCGAGTCGTGCCATATAACTCGTTGGCAACAGGGTAGCCGCCCGGATAAGTGGCCATGCCGCCGTTGTTCAAGACAACAGTGGTGATGGGCGCGCCCTCCCGAACCGACGTCTCAATGTCTAACCCAGACATACCAAATGCGCCGTCACCCATGAAGTTCAAGCAGAACTTATTCGGGTTTGCCAGCTTGGCGCCAATCATCAGAGGGATGCCGTAGCCCAGGTGTGTGGTCTTACCCCAACCAATGTAGCTATGGGGCACAGTGGACGTGTAGAACGGCATGATTGTGTCTCTGGGCGCACCAGCGTCGTGGGTGACAATGCTGCTCTCTTTGTCCAGGTTGCGTTCCAGTTCGCCAATGACCCGATAGGTGTTGATTGGTGTTTCATCGGAATTCAGAATGTCCGTCCAATCAGCCATCCACTGAGCCTTCAACTTGGCAATCTCCGTGGCCACGGCCGTCTGATCACGGCGACCGGACTCGCCAATCTGAGATTTCACTTCTTCAATCATTGCCAGCAGGGTTAGCTTGGCATCACCGGGTATGCCAACATCCACCGAGAAGTCTTTGTTTAGGTCTTCAATACTTTCCGTGTTGTGGATGATGACCTTGCCGTTGGGTATTGGTTGGCCGTAGCCGGTGCGGGTCATGCTGGAACCCACCGCGAACAAAACGTCTGCCTCTTGGACCCAGGTGCGGGCGGGCAGCGACGTTGCGCTGCTACCAGCGCCCAAAGCCAGGGGATGTCGGTCGTCAAACGACGACTTACCCGGCATGGTGCTGTAGACCGGAATCTCGGTCAGTTCTGCCAATTCCCTAAGTTCTTCAGAAGCCTGGGACATGAGCACGCCCATGCCAGACCAGATCACCGGTTTGTTGGCGTTGAGCAGCAGTTTAACCGCGTCTTTGATGTCTGATGCGGCAGGAGACTGGGGCGCCCGTTTTGGAGACAGGTAATTCAGCGAGCCTTCATCGACTTCTTGGTTGGCAACGTCCGATGGAATCTCGATTAAGACTGGGCCGGGGCGTCCGTTCCGCAGGTTGTGGAAAGCCCGGCGCATGGTACTTGCGACTTGGTCAGCCTGGACGATCACCTCGCCGTATTTGGAGACCGACTGGTAGGTGCGCACAGGGGAGAAGTTGGGCCGCACCGCATACTGGTTGAGGGCTGGGCCACCGGCAAAGTAGAGGATGGGGATATTATCGCCAAACGCTTGGGCAATGCCGCCCATGGAGTTTTCAGAGCCGGGACCGCCCTGGGTGATGACCACGCCAAACTTCTCCCGGTCGCTCATGCGACTGAAGCCGTCTGCGGCCATGATGGCCCCCCGCTCGTGCCGGAACATGACGGTGCGGATGCCTTCCATCGCTGCTGATTCAATCAGGTTGTTGGACGGAAAACAGGATATCCACTCGACACCTTCGAGCTTCAAGATACGAGCGACGGCTTCGTTAACGTTCATTGATAGTTTCCTTTGGGTTATGTTTGGTTTAATACGGTTTGTTCAATGGGTAGCGCAGGCTATTTTAGCCCACACCGATTGGGCTGTCTAAGCTTCTGCCGTCATCTACCAGGCATCCCGCAACACAGACATGATCGGCCCGGCGTCGGCGATCTGCTTTGGGTTGGTGGCTAAGCCTCGGTCGTGCAACGTGGCGGCGGCGATCAATTCCAGCCCTTCTTCAGGCACTCCAACGTCACGAAGCCGCATTGGCAAGCCCAGCTTCTGGCAGAGTTGGGACACACCGTCTGCGGCGGCCAAGCCAGCTTCTTCATCGGTCATGTTTAACGTATCGATGCCCATGGCCTGGGCAATCAAGACCTGTCGGTCTGCGGAGGCGTCCAGGTTAAAACGCATGGTATAAGGCAGGATTATGGAGTTGGCCTCACCGTGGGGCACATCGTACAAGCCGCCAATGTTGTGGGCCATGGCCGTATTCAGACCCAATCCGGGGCGGGCCAGCATAATCATGCAGGAAGCCGACTTTGCCTGCAGCAGACTGTCGATATTCTGGTCAACGCACTGGGGGAGGTGTTCCATCATCATCTTGATGGTGTGCAAGGCCAACGCGTCACCAATGGGCTGATGGTCTTTGGAATACAAGCTTTCGACTGCGATACGGAATTGGCCAATACCGGTGGATAGCTGGATGCTGAGCGGTGTGGTGGCCAGCGCTTGGCCGTCGATGATGATTATCCTGGGGGTGGTTCCCTTGCCGGAGATCAGTATCTTGCGACCCAGCGCTTTACTGGTGAAACCGCCGCCGCCACGGCTCAACTCAGCGGCTCCCAGCGTCGTCGCCACCGCTATGATGAAGATTTTCTTGTGGGGCGTATCTGGGACAAAAATCTTGTTCGGAGGCTCAAATCTAATCTCGTAGTCCGCTACCTCTCCTCCCTCGGCCAGCAATACGGCAATGCCCTTGCAGGTGTCACTGGTGCTGCCGCCGCCAACTGCCACCAGGACATCCGGCTGTAGTTCCCGGGCAATGGCCGCTGCCTCTTCCAACATCGCCACCGGAGAGTGGGGCACCACGCCGGAGAATAGACCGATACACCGGTCTCCCAGCGCTTCCTGGACCCGCTGCACCACGTTGGAATGCTTCAATATGGTCGGACCGCAAACTACCAGAGCCCGGGAAACACCCAAGTTTTCCAATGACGCGGCCATGCCGGTGATGGTGTCTGGCGCGCAGATAATGTCGTGGTCAACCGTGCTAACGCGGTAATCCAAAGTTTCCGTGGGAGCCATGGTCTTTACCCCTCAATCTTAAGAAATCAGTTGCTTCATAACCTTAGCGCCGCTATTCAGGCACCCGCCCGATAACTTCGACCTCGATGCGGAATACCGGGTCGGCCAAGCCGGAACACAAGATCAACGTGCTCACCGGCAGA
>CAVODA010000214.1:0-3608 GCA_963694265.1 Dehalococcoidia bacterium | reverse complement strand
AGTGTTCAATTGGCAGGTCTATCTCTCCCCGAATGAACAGCGTAGGCTGGGCGATTAAAAGGTCCAGAGTGAAAGTAACGGGGCCTTCTAGACTGTTTTCAATGGGAACAACTCCCTCATCAACCTCACCGGCGGCGACTGCTTCTCCCACGCCCGTAATCGTCGGATACTGCCTGTCTGCAGTTTTATCGTGGAGCAGAGAAGCTTCTTCCGAATAAGTTCCCAATGGCCCGAGGAATCCTATAGTACGAGCCATCCCTACACCCCCGTTAAGATGTCATAGAGGATTTGTTCGTCGCCGGTGGGGGTGACCGCCACCAATTCGTCTTCCGCTTCCACAACAGAGCGACCAGTGGGCAACGTGGCACCGGACTTCTTTACCATCAGTGATATAAAGCTATTTGGCGGCAATTCAATCTCGCTCAGACGCTTGCCAATAATAGTGGAATCAGCAGGAATTGAAACACTGACCAGCTCCATACCGGGTACCCTCAGATTCATTAGGTGGACCAAAGGCCGGCCAGGGACGCCTTCTTCCAGACTGGCGAGCACCAGATGCGTGGAGTTCACCACCACATCCACGCCAATCTCATGGAAGATGGGTTCATTCTTGGGGTCTTTGATTAGCGCCATAGTTCTGGGCACCTGGAACATATGTTTGGTCATTTGGGAGACCACCAGGTTGGTGGCATCGGCTCCGGTGAGGCTTACAACGACATCGGCGCGTGAGATTCCGGCCCGTTTCAGGGTGATTTCATCGGTGCCGTCACCCAGCAGGGCAACGCTGCCCAATTCCTCATTGAGTAGTTGAAAACGCGCCACGCTTTTTTCAATCACCACCACTTCGTGTCCACCGGCGATCAAAGCCTTGGATAGGTGGTAACCCGATTCACTGCAGCCGACAATTACAACATACATTAGGGTGTTTGGTTCCCTTTGATTATCCCTGTATGGCCTGGCGGACATCCTGCAGCAGGCCGAAGGAATAGCCTACCACGTCTAGCCCCAAGGCTGCATACATGACCTGTAATTGAGGGCTCGCAAGGTGGCAAACGACCTTGGGCACATTGAATATGTGCTTGGCTATCTGGGCAACGAGGATATTCTCATGGTCATCGAAGGACATTGCCAGGAAAACGTCGGAGTGATCAATGCCGCCTTCTTGCAGGTAATCCTGCATCATCGGCTCGGCAGTGAGCACGACTCTAACACCTGGAAATTTGGCAACACTTTCCAGACAATCGCGTTCCCGGCTCAGCACTGTGATTTCGTTACCGCGGTCGGAAAGATCACCCACCAAACTGGAACTGAGACGGTTACAGCCATATATCAAGACTCGCATAATCTAGTCTCTCGTCTTTAGTCTCTAGGAAAGATGGGAGACGGGGCCTGCTCCCGCCAGAACATCACCTGACATGAGGCGTTGTTGAAGATGTAAGAGGCGGTGGTGCCTAGTACACAGGAGCCAAACCGGCGGTTATACGGGACGCCGACAACCAATAGATCCATGAACCGGTCTTCTGATTCCAGCACCACTGCGGGGCCGGCCTGCCTGGCTCGCAAGAACCTAGCCTGGAGGCCTTTATATTTCTCTTCAGATGCAATCGCTTCTATTCGGGCCAGGATCTCCTCTCCCTTGTTGATATCTGAGGAAATCTCCGATTCCAACGACAATTCCAGCGGTACTTCTATTACGTAGACCGCGTGGAGTTCTGTCTTGGATTCTCGTGCCATTTGGCACGCCCACCGAAAAGTGCGTTCGCTGTAGGATTTGCCGTTAACCGGCACCAGAAGTCTTTTTGCGTCCAATCGCATCGCCGAGCACCGTCCTGCATTGGTGAAATAGTCTCAACTACGGCGGTTTGTCCGTTCCCGCAGTTTATTATAAATAATAATCAATGGCAGATTATACGAGTAGAGACCACCCAATACAATAAGATTTTGATGAATCTAAGACGGCGACTAAATCAGATGATCGATTGTCTGTTCTACGGCCGTAGGTTGTGGTCTGAAAGTGGTTCTTCCAGGCGAGTTTCAGTTTGGACAGTGAGGTCATTTGGGTCAAGCCGCAATCGTCACATGAAACGTTGACGGCGAGATTACCTGGTTAACTGCCGTTGCGATTGTGGCGACCATCAACTGTGGCCGGTTCAAGATGGCGGGCAATCTCTGAAATCTTGCCCAGATGCTCGTTGGTCGCTGCCACTATTAGCACATCGCCAGCTTTGATCTCTTCGTCTTTGGCCGGGTGTAGGAACGATGTTCGCCCACGGCGGATGGCCAAGACTGATATGCCGTGACGGTCCGCCGTACCGGCCAGACCTGCATCTTCAAGGGTGTGCCCAATCATTTCTTCCGGTGGGCGCAGTTTACAGATACCAAAATCGGGGACAATAGGCATGTAATCGATAACGCCGGCGTCGAAGCCCACGTGAGCTGTGCGTCTGGCGCTCTCTGCCTCCGGATAGACCACACGGTCCACACCGACCCGTTCCAAGGTGGAGCCATGGAGTTCATTGGCAGCCCGGCCGATGATGAATGGCACCCCCATGCTCTTTAGAAGCACAGAGACCAGAATACTAGCCTGAATGTTCTCACTGCCCAGAGAGACAATGCAGACATCGTATTCAGCCACGTCCAGTTCTTTAAGGATCGATTCATTGGTGGCATCGGCCCGAACGGCATAAGTTGCCCGATCCATTTGTTCTTGGACCTTGGCTTCATCAATGTCGATTGCCAGAACGTCGTGGCCGCTCTGGAAGAGTTCCTGCGACAGTGTTGACCCAAAGCGCCCGAGTCCAATTACGCAAACTTGTTTTTTCACGGTTTTAGTCCAACGGTTTTAGTCCAATCGGCCCTTAAGAATAGGGTCATCCTATTTTAACGCTTTCAGTGGCGTAACGGTACACTTCTGTATCATCTTCGGGTGCCAAGGCTAGGGCCAGAGCAACCGGGCCCAGGCGGCCAACGAACATCAAGACCATGAACAATATTTTAGATGCCATACCCATGCCTGGGATTATGCCGGTTGATGCACCGGTAGTCCCAAAGGCAGACACAGTATCAAAGATGATATCTAGGAACGGGATCTCTGGCTCCAGAGTGGTCAATACAGTGGCGAATACAACAATCAGACACAGACCAAGCACGGCCACTGTGAGAGCGCGGTGCAATTGCGACTGGTGAATCTCCCGACCAAAAGCCTCTGCGTGAGGCCGTCTTCGTAGTGAGGAAATAACGGCAGCCATCAAAACCGCAAACGTGGCCAGCTTAATACCACCAGCCACCGAACCAGCCGCGCCGCCGATAAACATCAGGCCTGAGAAAGTAGACTTGGTGACATCTTTCACCTCGCCAAAGTTCATTACGGCAAAGCCGGCTGTCCGGCCACTGACCGACTGGAATATTGCGCCCATTATTTTGTCTGCCCAACTGAAACCGCCCATGGTTTCAGAGTTGGCAAATTCTGCCAGGTAGAGTACACCCGCTCCCAACACCCACAAAAGGATGCTGGTAACCAATACCATCTTTGTTTCCAGTGAGAACCGGGAGATACGGCGCTTGCGGAAAACGTCCACCATCAAAACCCAGCCCAAGCCGCCCAGTAT
>CAVODA010000213.1:0-3633 GCA_963694265.1 Dehalococcoidia bacterium | reverse complement strand
ACCTTGACCATCACTTCTGGGTGGTACTTCTGTTCTATGGTGCCTTTAGGGCCGGTTACTTTGACCCCGCCATACTGGACTTCAACCTTTACCGAGTCAGGAAACGGTATTGGCTTACGGCCGATGCGGGAGAGTGTTTTTATTGGTTTTATTTCATTCATAACAGGGTTACCAGACAAAGCAGAGTAGTTCTCCGCCGACGCCTTCACGCCAGGCTTTCCGCCCAGCCATAACGCCTTTGGAGGTAGATACGATCGCCAGGCCGATTCCGCCGTAAACTCGCGGAATTTCGCCTTTGCCTACATAAATCCGCAATCCGGGCTTGCTCACCCGCTTGAGGCCAACGATCGCTGATTGTCTTCCTTCACGGTAGGTGAGGTGGATTCGGATCATGGGATGGGTGGTTCCACGGGGGATATCAAAATCCCTGATGAAACCCTCTTCCTTAAGAATTTTGGCCACGGCCAGCTTCAGTTTGGAATGGGGAAGAGAGACAGAATCGTGGTGCACTTGTATTGCGTTACGCATTCTGGTCAGCATGTCTGCCAATGGATCGGTTACCGGCATTTTAGGTCTATCTCCCCTCTCCGCTTGAAGTTAGGTACGTTAATTTATTTGTGCAGTGATATCGGTCGCCAGGCTATAAGCTGGCTTTGCGAACGCCGGGTAATTCCCCGTTGAGGGCCATCTGCCGGAAACATATGCGACAGAGTCCAGCGTGTCTAATGTACGCTCTCGGACGGAAGCATCGATTACACCGATTGTAGGCCCGAACCGGGAATTTCGGCTCTTTAAGCCATTTTTGAACCATTGATGTTTTTGCCAACGATACCTCCCCTAGGCCTCAACCGTGTCTTTTATAAAGGGCATGCCGTAAAGTTCCAAGAGGCGAATTGCCTCTGTATCATTCTTGGCTGTGGTGGCGATTGTCACCTGTAGGCCGCGAATTTTATCAATGTCATTGTAATCAATCTCCGGGAAGATGATCTGCTCCCGAATACCGATGGTGTAGTTGCCTCGTCCGTCCAATCCACGCCTGGCCAGGCCACGGAAGTCACGGATACGAGGGAGAGCGGTGTTCACCAGACGATCCAAGAAATGGTACATCCGGGGTCCACGTAGGGTAACCGCTGTTCCGATGGGGTTACCTTCTCTCAGCTTGAATCCAGCAATGGATTTTTTGGCTAAGGTCACAACCGGTTTTTGACCGCTGATAATCGTTAAGTCCCTGGTGGCAGCTTCAATGGCGCGTCCATTGGTTAGGGCTTCGCCCACGCCAATGTTCAACACTATCTTTTGCAACCGCGGTACTTCCATTGGGTTGTTGTAGTTGAACTCCCGCACCATTGCGGGAATAATCTCGTTCTTGAACTGTTCATAGAGACGAGGTGGAGGCGGAGGTTCGGTGGGTGCCTCAAGGACTACATCACCGCTTCTACCGCCACGGGCAGTTGCACGATCACGTCGCTGTCGACCCTGGGTCGGTTGCTCCGCAGTCGCTTCTTCGCCGTCTTCAGATGTCGCTTCCGCGCCATCAGCACTCTCGGCGGTCTCTTCAGTTGGTTCTTCTGTTGTTTCTTCAGCCTCGTTCAGGTCTTCAGGCTGTTGTGTTTCTTCATCGAGCATCGTCGATAACTTCCTGGCATTTGGTACAAGTGCGAACTCGCGAACCGGTGTCCAAGAATGTGCTCTTGGGCTTGGTTGGCTGGTTACATTTGTTGCAAATCAATAATACATTGGACGCGTGGATGGAGGCTTCTTTCTGAATCCGTCCCGCTTGGCTTATGCCCGGGCGGGCCTTCATGTGCCGAGTTACCATGTTCACGCCTTCTACAATCACCCGGTCTTTTTCGGGGAAGCGACGTTCAATTCGGCCGGTCTTGCCTTTTTCTTTGCCGGCTATCACCAGCACGTTATCGCCTGTTCGGATTCGCATTAGACGACCTCTGGCGCAAGAGAGACAATCCGCATGAAACCACGATCTCTCAACTCACGGGCTACTGGGCCGAATATGCGCGTGCCCCTAGGAAGTTGATCGTCTCCAATGAGCACGGCGGCATTGTCATCAAACTTGATATAGGTGCCATCCGGGCGGCGACGTCCTTGGGCTTGCCGTATGACCACAGCCTTCACAATCTCTCCTTTTCGTACCGGAGAGTTGGGCGCTGCTTCTCTTACGTTGCAGACGATGATGTCGCCAACGTGGGCGTATTTCCGTTTGCCGCTGCCGGGTATGTTAATGAGGCGAATCAATTTAGCCCCACTATTGTCAGCTACCCTCAGCCGTGTATAGGTCTGGATCATTCCTTTTCTTCCTGTTCATCCGGCTCGTCGGCGGCTTCAGACTCTTGTCCGTCGTCGCCTTCGGGCTCCTCAGCTTCCGGTTCTTCTATCGTTTCTTCAGGAGCTTCGGATTCGGGTTCTTCTGTTGATTCCGCTGTTTCTCCGGCAACCGCAGCTTCCGCTCGAACTTCTGCGGCTAAGATGCGGGGCTGCGTCATCTCTTGACCTACGTCAGTCTCCAAATCAATCGGACGAACGTCTGCTACGAGCTTGCGCTCTAGTATGGCCATGAGACGCCAGTGTTTATTCTTGGATATACGCCTCGTTTCCTCGATGCGGACGGTGTCACCCAATTCGCATTGATTCAACGGGTCGTGCACGTAGAACCGTGCCACGCGACGCATCTGTTTCCGGTACAAGCGGTGGCGTTGTTTCCACACCATCTCAACGATGGCAGTTTTGTCCTGATTCGTCCGCACTACTGCGCCTACGCGGACCTTGCGCATGGATGATGCCACTAACCAGCCTCCTGAATCTGCCGTTCTCTAATTACTGTCCGGAGCCTGGCGATAGTCTTTTTTACCGAGCTGGGTTCGTTGGTGTTGGTCAACTGGTTAGTTGCTGCACTGAACCTTAGGTTCATCAGCTCCTTGGCCGATTTTTCCAACTCCTCGTACAACTGGTCGTTGCTGAGTTCTCTTACTTCGTGAACACGCATAATTAAGCCAAGCCGTTGGCCACTGCTGCGGCCAGTCTATCTCTTACTACCGTCTTGGTAGGAATGGGCAACTTACGGGAAGCTAACCTTAGAGCCTGGACTGCTTCTTCGTGGGGCACACCGGCCACCTCGAACATAATCCGTCCGGGCCTCACTACCGCTACCCAGTAATCACCAGCGGCTTTTCCGCCGCCCATGCGGGTCTCAGCAGGTTTCTTGCTAACTGACTTGTCCGGAAAAATCCGAACCCAGACTCGTCCGCCGCGCTTTAGGTGCCTGGTTACGGCGACACGGGCAGCTTCAATCTGACGTGCGGTTATCCAGTGGGCTTCCATGGCTTTGAGGCCAATCTCTCCAAAGGCGACTGTGCTTCCGGTCGAGGCGTTTCCTCGCATTTTCCCGCGGAAGTGCTTTCTAAATTTAGTTCGCTTGGGCTGCAGCATGGGTGGCTCCTAGTCCGTTCCCTATTCGGGGTTTTCCAGGTCGACTGCCTCGAGCGCTTGGCTGATGTCATCGGCCTGAACTGTTACTTCAATGTTATCTAGTTCCTCAACCATTTCCGCTTGAGGAGGTAGGATCTCGCCGTGATAGACCCAGGTTTTGACTCCCACCTGGCCCATGGCTGTGTGGGC
>CAVODA010000212.1:0-3651 GCA_963694265.1 Dehalococcoidia bacterium | reverse complement strand
GGATGCTGGTGGACGTATCTGCGCCAAAGCCGAAGGCCCCGGCTGATTCAATTCTGGCGAAAGACTGGGGCACTCCGCCGCCGGACTCTGTGAGGTAAACCAGTTTACCGAGTTCCACTCCGGCCAGTTCGGCCATGGTGGCGGCCTTGGTTAGAAGGTTGGCGATTGCCTCTTCTCGAGCCTCATTTTGCAGGGGCTTGGTGTCCTCGATGGTGAAACTCACGCGGTTGACCCGAATCAGGTCACCAGCGGCCTCACTGGCTCCGTCAATAATGTTGCCCATGTTGTCTAGGTCGCGCACTTTGATCGTTAGGGTGTTGGTCACCTGGTAGCCGATCAGCACCCGCTCAAACTCCATACGGCACTCACTGCCCTCTTTTTCCTGTATGACTAGCATCTCAACCACATCCGGAGAACCGGGTTCGGGCATGCCCAGGGATGGGCTGGCGACAGGTTCTACTTCTCTAGATGCGCCGGAGCACCGGGTCACTTCTTGGGAGGTGTAACGCGGGCTGATGCTGAATTGGCTGGTCTGCATGTCGCGGTCTTCAATGTTGTTGCTCTTTAGGACCACAACGGTCTGATCGATGGCTACGGCGGCCATTCCGCGCGCTTCTGATGCCGTGTCAGCCAGCGCTTCCACTCCGAGGCTAATGATACCCAGATCCGGGTTTCCGGTGGCCTTGCCGGAGCCACTGACCCAGAGGCCGGTGTTGGCGCCGGAACCGGAACGCAGCAAATGAGCGGCTGCCTCTGAACCGCCAGCGGCGGCCAGGAAATCGGATATGTTTGCTCCGGTCACTCCGTCATCACTATCGGAGCTGCAGGCAACTGCCAATAGCAGCACCAAGGTGGCTCCCAGAATGATTAGCATTTTCTTTCTGTGTATTACTGCTTGGACCATGGTGTTCATCTCTCCTAGATATTACGCCTCTTGGCGTTGCTTACACTGCAGAGTGAGCTTTCAGTGCGCTTTCAATAATTAAGACGGAGAGGCTGTTCAAAAAGTTCCCGGCCAGAGAAATCCGCTAAAATCTGCTATTGGGACGGAGTGGCGTTGGCCTGGCTGAGTGGTCTCTAAACTAGGTCGCGGCGTGTTGTGCGCCACCGGAGCAGCAATCCAACCAAGAAGACTGCGGCCATAGCGCCGACCGCGACTTCCAACACCCGCAGCCACACTGGTGTGTCGCTGCCACTTTCTGCGCCATCACCAAACGGCGTTGATTCAGCTTGTTCTGTGATCGGACCATTTGTTTGTTCTGGTACTTCTGCCAGGGCTTCTGTCAGAGCTTCAACCGGTACTTCAGGTTGAACTTCAGGCTGTGTTGCAGATGTGCCGCCGTCAGCTTCATCGACAGCCTGAGATTTGGTTGCGACCTGATTCTGGGTGGCGGACGCATCACCGTCGGCCACGGCAGACACGGGGTCAGGCACTGCTTCGCCCGCTGCGGCCATGGTTACTGGACCGTCTTGAGACGTGTTCTCAGCACCGAACGCGGCGACCCCGGCCTCTGCAGGTTCGCTTTCCGCAGACGCATCAGATGGCGGTGCAACTGGAGCTGCAGCGGACATCGCGGTTTGCGGCATTTCCGGTTCACCAGTTGTTGCAGTGTCTTCTGACCGGGCGGTGGATTCCATTTCCAGGCCGCCGCCAGTTCCCGTGGCAGCCCCGTCCGCCGTGCTGAGTTGTTCCGATTCAAAAGCAGGGGCAGAAGCCATGGGCATGGAATTGTTGCTGAACGAGTTTGAATCCAACCCGCCGCTTGCGTCCAGAGAAATCGTTACCACCAAAGCCAGTGCGGCGAACGATGCGGCACCCGCGTAGACCCAGCTTGGTGCCCGCAGTAAGATGCTTGGTCGGGACCGCGCAGAGGATAGTATATCCAATGGAGGGGCGCTCATAACAAAGCTGCGCCTTGGCTCAACTATGGGCAGTTGTTGCATCATGGCAACGACCGACTGCAGGTCTATCAGCTCTTGGCGGCAGGCGTGACTTTGTTCCAACTGCTGTTCGACCTTTTCTAGAGGTCGACCCTGCAGTCGTCCGTCCAGGTACTCGCTAAGCGTGTCCTGGGAAATATGCTTATGTGTGTTCTTAAATATCCACATAGCTCGCCTACGCTTCTTGACGAAAACGGGACGCCAAAAGTTCCCCGGACTGTTTCAAACAGTCCCGCAGCCCGCCCCGGCCCCGGCTGACCCGAGACTTTACCGTTCCCAAAGAGCAATCCATGGATACTGCGGCTTCCTCGTAACTTAGGCCGTTGACATCGACCAGCAAAATAGCCAAGCGCCGGTCTTCTTGAAGGTCGTCGATACAATCTTGAATTGCCGACTTGAGCTCGGATTGCTCCGCTCGGTCCTCGGGAGACGCGTCATCGGAGGGCAGGTCCACGGCGCTGGTGCCCTGGGGTTCATCGCCATCTGCCGTGGGCACCGGGTCCAGAGACAGGGTGGGCCTGGATTTTTGGGCACGGAGCATGTCGCGGCAACTGTTGGAGACAATCCGGAGCACCCAGGCCTTGAGGTTTTCGCCTCGGAACCGGTTGAACGCCCGATACGCCGAGACAAAGCTCTCTTGCACCGCATCTTCTGCCAGTGCCCAGTCGCTGAGCATCCGACGCGCCAGGTTATATGCCTGGGTCTGGTGGTTCTCAATGACACAGTTGAAGCACGCCAAATTACCCGCTTGGTCCGTGACCTGCAGGTTGGCGTGGGGTGATGTGTGGGTGATTGTCGCCATCAAAGAATTAAGGGAAGAACGATCGCCTGAAAAATATGGTCTGAAAAACTATCGGCCGAAACAAGAATGGGGCAGGGCGATTCAATCGCCCTGCCCCAAAATTCTACCGTCTTCGGGAGCTGGAAGGTCTGTATTTGGCGGGCAGAATTACCCGTGAATCGTCTCTCCCACTACCGGCCCCCTGGGCTACCCCTGGAAGTTAACCCTGCCGTCCAACAGGCCACGGGCCATGACGAACTTGTGTATCTCGGAGGTGCCGCCGCCGATGCGGGCGTGGCGCAGGATGTGGTACCAGTGGGCGATGGGTAGGTCTAGGGTCTCACCGGTGCCGCCGAATACCTGCATGATCTTGTCGATGCTCCGCCAGCCCCATTCGCCGGCGCAGTACTTAATCATGGAAGCCTCCACGCGAACGTCTTCCCCGGCGTCGGCGCGAGCTGCCGTCTCTCTGGTGAAAGAGCGCAGGGCCATGATGTCCGTGTAAACGTCGGTCAGCATATATTGGATGGCCTGCCGGTCGGCGATGGGCCGCCCGTAAGTGACCCTTTCTTTGGCCCACTCAATGGCCATCTCCAATGCCCGACTCAAAATGCCGGTGGCCATAGAACCGCGGAGCATGCGGTCGTGGTGGACCAGCCATTTCTGTCCCAGTGTGAAGCCCTCACCAATGTTGCCCAGTACCTTGGTCTGAGGAACTCTAACGTTGTCCAGGTTTACCGTGAATTGCTGGGCCTTGCCGGGGTTAACCCAGAGTCTGATGGGGTCAAAGGTCAGCCCCGGCGAAGGGTTGTCGATGATGAACATGGTGATCCCGCCACGCTGGCGTTTGTCCGGGTCAGTCACCGCCTGCAGCAGAATGTAGTCGGCGGAAGTGGCACCTGAGATAAATGTCTTGGTGCCATTGATTA
>CAVODA010000211.1:0-3657 GCA_963694265.1 Dehalococcoidia bacterium | reverse complement strand
CGGAGCCGCTGCTGGAGGTGCCAGGGTTGCGGGCGAGGTCCCACGGGTTGTGCGGGCGGCCATAAGGATGGGCAAAGGCGTCACCCATGGCGAATTCGCTCATATTCAACTTGCCTAGCAGCACGGCGCCAGCATCGTTCAGTTTGGTAACCACGGTGGCGTCTTCGTCAGGAATGAAATCTTTCAGAATCGTGGAGCCGCCAGTGGTGAGGATGCCTTTGGTATAGACCTGGTCTTTGATGGCGATGGGCATTCCGTGCATGGGGCCACGGTAATTCCCGGCGATAATTTCTTGTTCGGCTTTGCGGGCGTCGTCCATAGCCCTTTCGCCGGTGATGGTGATGTAGGAATTTAGCTTGCCGTCAACCTGGGGAATGCGCTCTAGATAAGCCTCTGTGGCCTCAACCGGAGAGACTTCTTTCGATTTGATCAGGGCTGCTAATTCGGTTGCCGATATAAATGGTATCTGCGATTTATCCATGTGTTTTTCTCCAAATGAAAGGCAAGTTACAGGCGAAGCTGAAGCAGGCACATTCTGCCCCGGTTCAGGCGTGTTGTCAACGTGAATCAGTCTTCAGGTTAATCTATGACGCTGGTTGTGATAACACGCAAATTACAGCGACCACCACTGGTATAATCAGGCGCAATAATAGGCCAATTTGAAGGGATTATGGCAGGGGTAACGACATGGATGATTTGGTAGGGATAATCTTAGCCGCCGGCGAGGGAGTCAGGATGAAATCCCGGATTCCCAAGGTCCTGCACCGCCTCTGCGGAAAGGAATTGCTTCGGTATCCTGTTGAGTTGCTGAGCAAAGTGGGTGTGGGGCGCATCATCGTTGTGGTTTCCCCAGCCAACCAGTACGCGGTGCAGGAGTTGCTGGGCGATTCTGTGGAATATGCCGTCCAATCGTCCAAGACCGGAACCGCCGGAGCGGTGGAATCTGCCGCTTCCCTACTGAGCGGAGCATCCCAGCAGGTGGTGGTGCTTGGTGGCGATGCGCCTCTGGTCAGTGAAGATTCGTTGCGGAGTCTGATTAATGGGCACACTGAGAATGGCCGTCAGATGTCGCTCCTTTCTGGAATTGTCCAAGATAGCCAAGGGATGGGTCGTATAGACCGTGATAACAGCTCCCAACGAGGGGTATTGGGCATAATCGAGGCCTCAGACGACCCGAATAGAGACGGCCAACCGGTGGAAGTGAACGCTGGAGTTTATTGTTTCCAGTCCGAATGGCTTTGGGAGAACCTGGCACGGGTCACCCCCGGGAATGGTCCAGAACGTTATTTGACCGACTTGGCAGCCCTTGCGGTGGAGCAAGACAAGACCGTGGCAGCCCTGCCGACCAATGATCCAAACGAGGTCCTAGGCATCAATAACCGAGTTGAACTGGCGAACCTGGAAGATATTCAACGTAAGCGCATTCGCGAGCACTGGATGCTAGAAGGTGTAACTATATCGGACCCATCTTCGGTGATGATTGACGCGGGTGTGACCGTTGGCCAGGATACCGTGTTGCTGCCAAATACCATTCTGCTGGGTAACACATCCATTGGTTCCAATTGTGAGATTGGCCCCGGTTCTGTGGTGCGAAATTCAAGCATCGGCGACGATTGCCGCGTCACGTCCTCGGCGATGGAGAATGCGGTCATGGAATCAGGCGTTGATGTTGGCCCCTTCAGTCATTTGAGACCTGGCGCTTATTTGGAGACTGGTGTTCACATTGGTAATTACGTTGAGGTGAAGGAAAGCCGGTTTGCCGCCGGGGCAGTGATGGGGCATTTGGGTTACATCGGCGACGCTTCCATTGGCGCCAAGGTCAATGTGGGGGCCGGGACGGTTACCTGCAACTACGACGGCAAGGATAAACACCGTACTGTGGTGGAAGAAGGCGCTCTTATTGGTTGCGACACTATGCTGGTTGCGCCGGTCACAATTGGCGCTGGTGCAATCACGGGAGCAGGCGCAGTCGTCACAAAAGACGTCCCATCGGCTAGACTGGCGGTTGGGGTACCTGCTAAAATAGTTGAAAGATAGGTGGTTCCAACTGACCTCCCGGTAGCGCTTCCCACAGGCGTAATTGGTAAACTGTCATAGAAGTGGGTTGACTGGGGGGACGGGGTATTTGGATACAGATTATTTACCACAAACAATAATACTCATCGCATTTGCGATTTTCTTCTCGTACCTAAGCTTTGTTCGCTTGGGTGGGCCTGCCGGCCAGACCGGCAGGGATGAGATTTCTTCGGCTTTCTCCGAACCGCTCCTCTTCTGGCTAAAAGCAGCCTGTTTCTTCGCTGTAATTCTCTCCAGTGTTGCTCTGATTCAGAGTGTTGCGACCACGAATTGGTGGTTCATCTCGCTCATGTCCATTGGTCTTCTAGCCGGGCTGTTTTGTATTGATCGGTTGGCCTTCTACCTCACCAAACGCCGTCCCGAACTTGCTCGCCCGTGGTTCGGCGTCAAGTCCATCAACGGCAGTTTAGGCCTCAATGGCTCCGCAACCAATGGCAACGGCAATGGTCGGCATACCAGCAGCACACTGGTGCTAGAAGATGAAGAACCGGCCATAACCGACGAAGAACTCACGAGCCTTGATGACCGCGACCGTGAAATGCTCCGCTCCATCATTCGGCTCGACGTTACTACCGTGCGAGAGGTGATGGTCCCTCGTCTGGATATGGCCGTTGTCGAGGCTGAATCACCCTTGAGCGTGGTGGCTGAAACTATGGTTAGCAGAGGGCACAGTAGATTACCTGTCTACGAAGAGACGATAGACAAGATTCTCGGTATCATCCACGCCCGCGACGTCCTGGCATCTCTGGCATCGGGAGCGTCGGACGACACCCTGCGAGTGTTAGTGCGACCGGCATTCATCATCCCCGAGACCAAGCGGGTTGATGACCTCTTGGAAGAACTGCAGGAACGCCGCACTCAGATTGCCATTGTGGTTGATGAATATGGCGGCACTGAAGGCCTAGTCACCATGGAAGATTTGTTGGAAGAGATTGTCGGTGAGATTGAAGACGAGTTCTCCCGCTCCCGCGACGCACAGGTGATCCATGAGGCAGATGGCATGGTGCTGGTTGATGCTGGTGTCACCACAGAGAACGTGGAAGAGATATTTGGTGCCAGCATCGAGACCACTGAAGTGGACACTGTTGGCGGCTACGTCTACCACAGTTTAGGCCGGATACCCCAAGCGGGGGACGTGGTCAAGACGGACCGTCTGCACATAGAAGTTGTGTCCATGCTGGGACGTCGCCTCCGCAAACTGCGTATTCACCTGATTGACGAAGAGGCCACCGAACCAACCGTTTAAGCCCTCCGGCCAGGTAATTAATAAATAGACGCCAATCATCGGCGTCTATTTCTATTTATCCTATTCCAAGTGTTAACTACCCTCCTCAGAATAAGCCTGTCATTCTGAGGAGGCAGCCGAAGAATCTGAATGCCAGCTGAAACAAGGTTTCCCACCGCCAAGAGGGACCCTTCACGGACTCAGGGTGACGTTGTGTTTGGTGTCCCAGTAACTATGAACTAATTCCCAGTGAATGCCAGTCTGTCATTGCGGTCTGCCGTCACATCCCCAGCATAAATCTGTCATTCTGAGGCGAGAGCCGAAGAATCTCGTTGCTCGAAGGCAAACTTGCACAA
>CAVODA010000210.1:0-3657 GCA_963694265.1 Dehalococcoidia bacterium | reverse complement strand
GCACCGGAATAACGTCGATGTCTCGAGTAAAGCTGGCGGTCAACCCAGTGGAGAAACGTCGGTCACCGTTCGCCAGGGGGCTCGGTCGGCATTTCTGGCATCTTTGTGGTCGCGTCAGCAAGGCCCTCTTCTGGTGGTCACCCCCCGCCCCGACGATGCCAGGCGTCTCCACGACCAGTTACTCACATATTTAGGCGAGGACCAACCCATCCATCTGCTGCCCGAGCCCGAAGTGCTCCCTTATGAGCGGCTGGCAGTGGACGCCAATACCACCAACCAGCGTTTGACTGCGTTGGCCGCATTGGCCACGGCCAGTAAATTGGCGCCGGGCGAAGCTGAAACCTACCCCTTAGTCGTCTGTTCGGTGGGTTCTGCGCTCCTATACACCTTGCCCCCAGAGTTGATGGCCGGCGTTTTCCCTGCCACCGGAGAGCTTAGCGTTTGGAAGAAGGGCGACCGTATTCGCATTGAAAGCGTCCTGGGCCAGTGGCTGGAGCTTGGCTACCACAATGAGCCGGTGGTGGAGGCCCCGGGCAGCTTCAGTCACCGCGGCGGAATCCTGGACGTTTATCCCACCGGGTCGGATTGGCCTCTACGCATAGAACTGTGGGATGACGAGATCGACACCATCCGTTACTTCGACCCCGTATCCCAGCGGTCGATACGTCCCGCTGATGAAGTCCGTTTGGCTCCCGCCAGAGAGCAACTGCCCGGCCTGGCAGACCAGGAAATGGTTGCCGCCCGGACCGAGGCCCTTGATTACGACAAGTGTGGCGAGGAAATCCACGACCGCATGGCCGAGGAACTCTCGCAACTGGCAACATCACCCAACCCAGAGACCCTCTCTTTCTACAATGGGCTGGTCAACCAGTCTCACCTGATGGAATACATCGGAGCCAACGGCATGGTGGTCTTGGAGCGCTCCGGCAGAGTGGAAGCAGAGGCCCTGGAACTGGAAGAACGCTTTGAACGCATGCGTGAAGCGCGGGAAGAACGGGGCGAGTTGCCAGTCAACTTCCCGTCACCCCACATGGACTGGGAGGAATTTTCCAACCGGCTGGACGGCGTGCCCCAGATGCAATTGCAGACCTGGGTGGGCGACGACGAAGACAAGATCTTTAAGCCTTCCACCCAGTATTACGGCAAGTTGGAAGATCTGGTGGCAGACGTGCACCGGTACCAGGCGACCAACACTGCCGTGGTGGCCATCACCCAGCACCAAGGCCGAGTTGCTGAAATCCTGGAGCAAGAAGGTATCGGCGTAAACCGGGCCGATTCACTGGAATCCATCCCATGTCCGGGCCAGATTTTCTTGATTCCCGGCTCGCTACGCGACGGCTGGACAGTTGACCTGCCCGGCGATTCCAAGATGCCGGCCTCCCTGGTGCTGCTGACCGACTCCGAATTGTTCGGCACCGTCAAAGAACAGCGTTACACCCGCCGCCGCAAGGCTGAACACGGGCCTGAAGTGGTTCTGGCCGACCTGGTTCCCGGTTCCCACGTGGTGCACATCGATCACGGCGTGGCCCAGTTCGCTGGCACCACCCGCCTGGGCGATGGTGAGGATGAAAAAGAATACCTCATCCTGGAATACGCCGAGAATGACAAACTTTACGTGCCGACCGACCACCTAGACCGCGTAACTGCTTTTGTGGGCGCGCAGGACTCACCACCTTCGCTCACCCGCCTCAGCACCGCTGAATGGGCCAGGGTTAAGAACCGGGTGAAGGGCGCAACCAGGGAGATGGCCCAAGAACTTTTGCGCATCAACGCCGCCCGCGCCTTGGCCGTTGGCCACGAGCACGGCGGCGACACAGTCTGGCAGCGAGAACTTGAAGATTCTTTCCCATTCGTGGAGACGCCGGACCAGGCCAGCGCCATCATCGACGTTAAGAATGACATGGAAACCACTCGCCCCATGGATCGTCTGATCTGCGGAGACGTTGGCTACGGCAAAACGGAAATCGCGCTTAGGGCCGCTTTCAAGTCGGTGAACGATGGCCTGCAGGTGGCCATCCTGGTCCCCACCACCGTCCTGGCTCAGCAGCACTACGTAACTTTTAGCGAAAGACTCAGCCCCTTCCCGGTGAGGGTTGAAGTCCTGAGTCGGTTCCGCACGCCCAAAGAACAGAAGGTAGTCATTGAAGGGCTGGCAGACGGCAGCGTAGATATCGTCATCGGTACTCACCGGCTGCTGCAAAAAGACGTCAAGTTCAAAGACTTGGGCCTGGCCGTAGTGGACGAAGAACAACGTTTCGGCGTCAGCCACAAAGAACGACTAAAGCAACTACGACAACAGGTTGATGTGCTGACCCTGAGCGCAACACCGATTCCTCGCACGCTGAACATGGCCCTAGCCGGTATCCGTGATTTGAGCACCATGGACTCCCCGCCGGAAGCGCGTCTGCCGGTGAAGACCTTTGTCTCTGAGTACTCTGAAGATGTGATTAAAGAGGCCATCCTGCGGGAGATGGAGCGCGGCGGCCAGGTATTTTACCTCCATAACCGGGTCAGGACGATCCACCAAGCGGCCGCTGAAATCAAGAAAATCGTCCCCCATGCACGGGTCATGGTCGGACACGGCCAGATGGCAGAAAATGAACTGGAAGACGTGATGCTGAAATTCGGCAACGGTGACGCCGATGTGCTGGTCTGCACCACGATCATCGAGTCTGGTTTGGACATGCCCAACGTCAACACGTTGATTCTGGAACGGGCCGATCGGTTTGGGCTAGCCCAGCTCTACCAGCTAAGGGGTCGCGTTGGACGCAGCGAGCACCGGGCTTACGCCTACTTGTTGGCCCCCAAAGGTCGGCGCATCACAGAGGGAGCCGAACACCGCCTACAAGCCATCTTAGAGGCTTCAGAGTTGGGCGCAGGCTTCCGCATCGCCATGCGTGACTTGGAGATTAGGGGTGCTGGCAATATCTTGGGCGCATCCCAGAGCGGCCACATCCAGGAAGTGGGTCTAGACCTGTATACCCAACTTCTCAATGAAGCGGTACGTGAATTAAGCGATGGGACAGGCGACGGCGAAGAAGACACAGCTCCTGATGTTGAGATGCCCAGAATCGAACTGCCGATGAACGCCCGCATCCCTGAAGACTACGTTGACCACCTGCCCACGCGGCTGGCGGTTTACCAGCGGCTGGCCAAGATGGATGACGCTGAGTACATTCCGGAGATTCGCGAAGAACTTCGGGACCGCTTTGGCCCGCTGCCGGAAGAAGTGGAGAACTTACTGACACTGGCCGCTCTCAGAGCCTTGGCCGCCGATGTGGGAGTCGAGTCCATAGTGCAGGGCAATGATGCAATCATACTGGCCCTGCGGACCCCGGTGGGTGGAGCGAAAATCCCTCTTCAGAAGGCCCTTGGGCCGTCAGTTCAGGTGGGCAACACGCAGATGCAGATGCCCCTGCGCCGACTGGGTGATGAATGGTTGTCCCGCCTTACCAGAGTCTTGGAAAGGTTCTTGGCATTCCAAGAGAATCTACGACAGATTGCCGCCACAGCCTCCGCAGACTGACGCCCACTGGAAACCGTGCGTAGCAGTTGAGCGTATTAACGATTAGGCTACCATTTCAGAGAACGTTGAACCTACTTCTATTCAGCAACATCTAATTTTGAAGATGGTTCACAACGGAGGATACTTTGAAG
>CAVODA010000209.1:0-3667 GCA_963694265.1 Dehalococcoidia bacterium | reverse complement strand
GTGGTATCTACGCTATTAATCTTGGCATGGGCGTGGGGACTGCGTAGGATGGCTACCTGAAGCATCCCGGGAAGTTGAACGTCGTCAGTATAGGTCGCGCCGCCGGTGATCAACCTGGGGTCTTCACGGCGACGGATACCCGAACCAAATATTCTTGTCGTCATGGTTAGCTCCTCATTACTTCGGCGGCTGCCTGGACCGACTTAACAATATTTTGGTAGCCGGTGCAGCGGCAGATGTTGCCCTTTAGTCCCTCGCGAATTTCATCTTCAGATGGATTAGCGTTTTTCTTGAGCAGTTCCATCGTGGTGATGATCATTCCGGAGGTGCAATAGCCGCATTGCAGGCCGTGATTGTTCCAGAAAGCCTCTTGCATTGGGACTAATTCACCGTTGTTAGAGACGCCTTCTATGGTGGTGATCTCTGTTCCGTTGGCTTGGACCGCCAGACAGGTGCAGGATTTCACCGTCTTGCCGTCCATGCTCACCACACAAGCACCGCACTGACTGGTGTCACAGCCAATCTTGGTGCCAGTTAGTCCCAGATCGTCTCTGATGAAATGGACCAGCAGTAAGCGTGGGTCTACATCTTTTTCTTGGGATTTTCCGTTCACGGTTAGCTGAATGTTCAAGATAGCTCCCTTGCATAATGAATAAACGGTATAGAAATGCGTTGGCCAGGCGTAAATTAGGCTCAGGGGGCAGAAGTGCCCAGAGTATATACTCGCCCAGATACGGCGTCAACGGCCTGTGGCCAGGCATAGATTCAAGGCTGTAGTTGCGCAAATATTAGGCTAGCACTATCATTTTATCTGCGCCTGAATAATTTAGCCTAAACGCCCCGTGTTTTGGCTTAAATCTAAAGCAAACTTCTATAACACAAACCCAGAGTGGCCAATTTAAGGCAGCACAAACTCACAAAAGCCAATATTAAGGATGACCATGTTTCCTCAGAGTGTTTTTCCCGATAGCGCTGAAGTCGACTTCCAAGGCGAGCTGATTCTGGGCGGATGCAAAGCCAGCGACCTAGCCGCAGAGTACGGCACCCCAGTTTACGTGCTGGACGAAGACACCCTGCGGGCCCGCTGCCGCAGCTTTATCGATGAGTTCCGCAAAATTTACCCCGCCACCAACGTGTCTTACGCCTGTAAGGCCTACATAAATCCCATCTTAGCCAAGTTATTTCTGGAAGAGGGTATGGGATTTGACGTTGTATCCGGTGGTGAATTAGCCACTGTCGTCAGCTCTGGAATACCCATGGACGAGGTCTATTTTCACGGCAACAATAAAACCCCTCAGGAGCTGGAAGAAGCGCTGGAGCACTCCATTGGCTGGGTGGTTGTGGACAGTTTCCACGAGATTGAACTGCTGGACAAATTGGCCGGCGAGGCTGGAAAGACCCAAGACATTCTCATCAGAGTTTCTCCCGGTGTTGACCCACACACCCATGAGTACACCACCACTGGCACCTTGGATTCTAAATTTGGATTTTCGATTCAGACGGGCCACGCCGCCGACGCCATTCGCATGGGCTTGGCCGCCAAGAACCTAAACCTACGCGGCCTGCACTTCCATCTGGGCTCCCCCATCTTTGAGTTGCAGCCGTACCGCGTAGCCGTTGATCTGGTCCTGCGGTTTGCCGCCCAGTTCCGAGAAGAAGGCTTTGAGTTGCAGCGTTTCAGCCCCGGTGGCGGGTTCGCCATCAGCTACAAGGATGAGGATGAGCCGCCCCCGGTGTCCGACTACGCCGAGGCCATCGTCTCCACCATGACGGAGACCTGCAAAGACCTTGGCATGGAACTACCATCGTTGGTAATTGAGCCTGGCCGGGCGATCATTGGTCCCGCCGGAGTTGCTCTCTACCGCGTTGGAGCAATCAAAGACGTGCCCGGTATCAGGAAATTCGTCAGCGTTGACGGCGGCATGGGCGACAACATCAGGCCCGCGCTCTACCAAGCAGAGTACGAAGTGGTCGCTGCCAACAAGGCCAATCAGGAGCCGGCAGAAAAAGTGACCATTGCCGGCAAGTACTGCGAATCCGGAGACCTGCTGGCCACCGACGTGATGTTGCCAAAGCTGGAGTCTGGAGACCTAATTGCGATACCAGCAGCGGGTGCCTACTGTCCCTCCATGGCCAGCAACTACAACATGAATCCAAAACCGCCCATGATCCTGGTTAAAGATGGCAAGAGCCGGTTGATTCGCCGTAGAGAGAGCTACCAAGATTTACTGCACCTAGACCTCGTATAAACCTGACTAATAGTGTCCTTCCGTAGTATTAATTGGTAGAATTTAAGGCGAACAAGATATCTTTTTATTCATGACTTCTTAATCCGTTTTACCTAATCGCGTTTATCTAGAAAGCAGGTTTTTATGTGGACCATCTTTGGCCAAGATCATCTGCTCAAACGGCTTGAGCCAAGTCTTCAGCAACGGCGGCAGTCCCACGCCTATCTACTGAGCGGCCCACCGCATGTGGGGAAAATGGCCCTTGCTATCAATATGAGTCAGGCCGTAAATTGCTTAGAAGGATATGGTGAGCCCTGCGGTTCTTGCACACAGTGCACTAGAATCTCTCAGGAGCTTCATTCAGACATCAGAGTTCTGGCTCCCGGCCAAGGTGAAGAAGGCCGGTCTGCCAAGACGATGATTGGCATCAACGATATAAAAGAAGCGCTGCGCCGGGTGCACCTAAACCCTTACGAAGGTTCCACAAGCGTAGTGATTATAGATGGCGCTGAATCCATGAGTGACGATGGCGCCAATGCTTTATTAAAAACCCTGGAAGAACCGCCCCCGCAGGTCATGTTCCTGCTACTCACAGCCAATGAAGACGCCGTGTTGCCCACGGTCAGATCGCGCTGCCAGACCATGAATCTGGTGCCGTTATCTAAAGACACGATGGTCGAACGGCTGGTCAACGGTCACCAAGCAACGCCAGAGTTGGCGGAGCAATTGTTCCGCTTATCCCGCGGTTGTCTGGGTTGGGCCATTGGCGCATTGGAAAATTCGCAGGTACTGGAACAGCGACAAGCAGACCTAGAGAAGATCCAAGAGACACTGGATGCGGGACTCGAAACCCGTTTCACATACGCCAACGAAGTTGCTTCCCTATTTGGCAGTGACCGAGATGCAGCTAAAGACCTATTGGCTCTTTGGCTCCGTTGGTGGCGGGACCTTCTCTTAATCAAAGAGGGTGCGGAAGAATTTCTCCATAATTCGGACCACGCGGATTCCTTAAGGAGCCAAGCGTCAGGCTTGAGCACGGCTGAAATCGTGCAGTTTATCAACCGCCTGATGCAAACGTTGTCGAATCTAGATAGTAACGTGAGCCCCCGTCTGGCGATGGAAGTTTTAATGCTGAATCTACCGATTGAAGCAGGCCAAGTATGACCCGAATTGTGGGCGTACGCTGAAGAGAATCAGACCCTGTGAGCTACGCCATTGCCGGGGATTTTACCCTGCCAATGAAGAGCTACGTAGTTGTGCAAATGGAAAAATCCCAGGAATTAGCCTGGGTCTGCCGCGACAGCAAAGAATTGGTGGCCTGCCTCCCGGAAACCGGTCCCGGCATGCGCGTCGTGCGCCGGGCAACCGCTGGTGACCTTGGCCGCCTGCAACAGAACCGTGATTTCGAAGAAACGACCTTTAAGATCGCCCGCAAAAAA
>CAVODA010000208.1:0-3672 GCA_963694265.1 Dehalococcoidia bacterium | reverse complement strand
ATTCGTTAAGTCCCTCAACAAGGAAAAACCATGCAACCGTCAGAACTCAACATGACTACCACTGTCACCGGCCACCAGCTTTTTCTGTTTGTTACTTTTGGGGATGGACAGGACGAGAGCGAACTGGCGGCGGCAATCGATGCGCTGGGCCAGGGGATGGCGAATGTCCACGACGTTGATGGCGCGCCGTCGGCTGAGGCTTTCGCTAAGGGGCGGTTCCAGTTGTTGCGGTCAGAGGTGGGTCTGACCAACGACCAGCAGATCATCCACACAGCGGTGTCGGAGTCTCACGGGCTGATACGGCTGGAGTGCGCTTCGTTGGAACCCATCAAAGAATACGAGTCCGGCTGTCGCCGGTTGATAGAAGCTGCTGGCGGTTCTGTTGAGACTTTGGCCGGGGTGATGCGGCCCCGCAGCTACACCAGCCACGCCATGACCGAGTTTGCTTACGCCCACGCCATGCCGCCGGGACCTGGCGAGAAGTACCCACTGGCGGCGGTAACGCCCATGAACAAAACCGACGCCTGGTGGCAGATGGATTTTCTGCACCGGGAGAGTTTCTTCCTGCCTCGTTACGACGAGAACGAGGAGATGGTGGTGAAGGGCCACGCCTTGGCCAGCGCTGCCGGTGTCCCCGGCATCAACCGCCGCCTGGTCCATTCTCCAAACGGCTACGGCCTGGAAGGCAGCTACGACTTTGTCGGGTACTTCGAGTTTGCCGAGACCGACGCGTCGGTGTTCCGTGAGGTCATGGCCGGATTGCGGGATAAAGCTCAAAATCCTGAATGGAAGTATGTGATAGAAGGCCCAGAATGGTGGGGTCGCCGAGTACGGACCGCATCCGAGTTCGTGGCCCGAGCTTAGCCAACCGCCTCGTATAGTTCTGTCTGGGGATGGAAATCGCTCCAGGCGAACCAGAATGAATAGTGGGACGGCAATCGCTCCAGGCGTTCGCCGAACAGTTCGCCCTCCACCGCTTGGCCCGTGAGCACCTGCCAGAGGCTGCCCGTCTCGCGGTCTCGCATCAACGCCACGCCGGCCCTGGTAGAGCCCGGCTCAAAGGTCAGGTTGCGGCTGTCGGTCTTCCGGACAAAGGCTGCACCGCTCTCGGAGGTAGGATCAAAGGTGATTACAACCTCGGAGCCGGCAAAATGGTCGTTGATGATTATCTGCTCTGATATGGCGCTGAAGGGATAGGCCTTGGCGATGCCGGAAACGGTCATCCCCAAAACCAGGTCTTTCTTGGGCAGCCGCCCGTCTTTGTTGGACTCGCTGATTATCCCCGTAGAATCACCGCTGTAATAACTGTCATACACGTCTTTCCCGTAACTCCCGCGCTTGTCCAGAACCAATGTATCGGGATGCAGGCTAAGCCATTGCCGCCATGAAGTCTGTACTGCGGGGACAATCTCCAAGTCTTTATTAACCAGTGGCCCTTTGACTGCCCGGCTTAAGAATTGACTCCATAGAGTATTGGACTGGTGGTCATACAACACCAGAGCGTTCATGATCAGTTTTCCAGAGACCCCAAATGTGTGCTCGGTTCCCTCAATCTCTCGGGCATATACAATGCCCGTAAAGCAGAGGGGTCACCACGTGACCGCAACAGGTGTACCGCCAATTGTGTCGTTAACGATCTCGTGGCGGGACAGCAATTTGAGGGGATAGGCCCGGTGATCGCCGTTAATCGAAAGGCCGATCACCCTCTCATCTGGATCCATCTCACCCAGGGCAGCCACCTGGTTGCCGAACTCCGGCCGCAGGATGGCCGGTATCTCGTCACAACCCAAAATATTGATGATCTTCAGATCTAAAGTCCCGTCTGAACCGGCTGATTGTTGCTCCGACTGGTCTTCGATGGCCACTGTCTCTGCGCTGAACCTCAGTGTGAATTGACCAATTTCAGGCACAAATATTACGGCGAGCCCCAAGGCCACCAGAAGAACAACGATAAGAGTGTAGGGTCTGATTAGTATTCCCATCTGTTTGGAGTACCTCATTGAATACTACGCCACAGCTGAGAAAAGAGACTTCTAGAAATCTGAAGCAGCCTTGATTACTCCAGTATCACCACGGCTTCAATCTCAATGTCCAAACCCGGCTCGGCCAGGGCAGTGATCTCTACTAGGGAGTTGGCCGGGTACTCCCCTTGGAAATACTTGGTAAACAGGGCTTCCATTTGGTCGGAGTCGGCCTTGTAATCGGCCATTCTGGTCACAAAGCAGGTCAACTTGGCAAAGCTGCCGGGTCCTGCGCCTTCTTCCGCTGCGATCGAGATCAAGCGGTTCAGGGTAACGTCCAGTTGTTCCATCACCGACTTGCCCTGCGAGTCTGTGCCACGGGCGGTACAACCGGAGATGTACATGGTGTTGCCAGCGAAAACAGCTCGGCTGTAAGTGAGACCGGCTGGCGCTATGTCGTATTGCTTTCTTTTGAGAGGCATATTGCAACTCCTGTCTTAGGTTTTAAACCCGGGTATAAATCTGATTCCAGGGAATTCTAAACAATTCTCCAGACTGAGTCACCACATGGTCTAGCACCAGGCACCAACACCAGCTATAATTTGTTAGCCCATTAAAGCGGGTGTAGCTCAGTGGTAGAGCTCCAGCCTTCCAAGCTGGTCATGTGGGTTCGATTCCCATCACCCGCTCCATTTGCAAAACAAAAGAGTTCTTCCCGATATGGAAGAACTCTTTTTATTTTTCCTCTTCTTTTTCATTTTCATGGCGCGGTCATTTAGCGATTAGGGTTCTTGCCGCTTCTCGCACCGCTTCACCATCCAGCGCCACCGAAAACTTGCCGTCGTCCATTTCCTTGAAGGCTTGTTCATTGTTAAAGCTCTTCATGAGCTCGGCGATGGCACCTTCCCGTTGGTCATCAGACAGCTCCACCGGGTTATCGGACTCGCCAAGATGTCGGTTGATCTCATACTCAACCAGTTCTGCTTCAACATACCGTTCCTGAATCTGGTTAATCTCGCCCAGGTGTCGGCCCAGGTAGCAGCCGCCAAACTGGATGGACTTGCTATGCCGACCTTCAAAGTCGCCTTCGCTCTCGTACCTGGGCTCTAGTTCTTGGGTTTCCAGGTAATCGTGAATCTCCTTGTCCTCCGCGTCGGGTGTCTCCAAGTTGGAAATCATGACCACGGAATACATAAAGAAGTCAGCCGGTTCAACCTTGATAATCATCTAGGCATCCTCCGATTAAACGCGGCCGCGCCGCATAACGGGAAACACGGCCGCCCGCTTAGCGGGAGACTGCCTTTAGCACGCGTTCCACGTGGTCTTCGCTCTGTTCCAGAGTTTTGTCATCGATGCCGTTCATGACTTCAATCACCGCATCGTTGTAGGGAGTCGGGATGGCAACTTCTCGGCCCTTTGCGGCCACCAGACCGTTCATCATGTTGATCTCAGAGCGGCGTCCCTTGTACACGTCCTGGGCCATGGAGGCCAGCCAATTGACGCGGCCACCGTGGGAGGACATGAAGCCGTCCAGCTCCTCAAACACGTCACCCTTGTCGGCGTCGGCCCAGGTCTCTGCGGCCATCCCCTGGATGGGGACAACGTTCAGTCCCATGGCTAAACCGACACTGGCAGCTTCTTTAGCCAGGTGAATGCGAATCTGGCGCAGGCGGGGGTCTTCAGCCATCTGCTGTGAACCCAGGCCGGTGGA
>CAVODA010000207.1:0-3675 GCA_963694265.1 Dehalococcoidia bacterium | reverse complement strand
AGGTTGATCTTCGCTTCCAGGGCAAAGGACTCAAAGAAGTGCTTTACTAGGGAGCCGGGCAGCGTTTCCACCATTATTTCGTCCAGTGTCGTGTCAATCACGGCGTAACCACGGCCACTGCAGTCTAGTGCTACCATCGCCAATGTTTCGTCCAAAGGCACAATTGCGTGACCCATGCGGCGGATGCCCCTGGCGTCGCCCAGAGCCTCGCCAAACGCCCTACCAAGAGTGATGGCTACATCTTCCACCAAGTGGTGCCAGCCAACGTGTACGTCGCCCTTGGCCTTCAGGTTTATGTCAATCAGACCGTGGCGGGAAATCTGGCTGACCATGTGGTCCAAGAACCCGTTGCCGGTGTCCACTTCATAGACGCCGGTGCCGTCCAGGTTGATGGTCAACTGGATATCAGTTTCTCCGGTCTTGCGATCAATGGTCGCGGTTCGCTCGGTTGCCGAATTTTCAGGCGGCATCACTTTCTCCTCACTTTCTCCTCACAATTCTGGCACACGATTTAGCCACGTAATCTAGGCACACAATTCCGTGAATGCATCAACTACCGCGTCGGTCTCATGAGGGAGACCAATGCTGGTCCTGATGAAATTTTTGAGTCTTCCGCTACTCCAGTAGCGCAGGAATATACCCCGGCTGCATAGGCCGTCGAATATCTCTTGGCCCCGACCGTCCGGTACCTCACAAAGGATGAAGTTGGCGCGTGACGGCCACGGCGTCAGGTTGGGTACCTGTTTCAGTTTTTCCATCATCCGGTCGCGTTCGGACACTATCTGGGTCACCCGAACTAACAGACCAGGCGTGTCTTCCAGAGACGTGGTCAAAGCCACTTCCGCCGCCAGGTTTACGTTGTAGGGCGGCTTCATGGCCATCATGGTGGCGGCCAAGCTTGGGTCCATTGCGCCGACGCCGATGCGCAGACCGGCTAGACCGGCCCACTTGCTGAAAGTTCGCAGCACCACCAGGTTCTGGTACTCGGCCAGCAGCGGGATGGCGGTGTCGCCACAAAACTCGTAGTAGGCCTCGTCCATCACCACCAGCAGTCCAGTGTCTAGCAGGGCACGCGTCTGGGACTCCGGAACGATGTTTCCGGTGGGGTTGTTGGGCGAGGTCAAGAATATGATCTTGCTCTTTGGCGTGATGGCCGCCTTCATGGCTTCCAGTTCGATTTCGAAGTTGTCGTTGCGCTCAACGGCTATGGCTTCGCCGCCGCAGATGCCTGCCGAGAACGAATACATGCCAAAGGTCGGCGTGGGAATTATGACGTTGTCGCCAACGCCCACGTACATCCGCAGCAGCAGGTCGATCAACTCATCACTGCCGTTGCCGGCGACAATCAGTTCTGGGTCAACTTTGAGATAGCCAGACAACACCCGGCGCAAGTTGCGCTGTCCGGGGTCTGGGTAGTAGTTGTAATTCTCGTATTCACCCAAGGCAGAAGCCACTTTTGGAGAAGGCCCATAAGGGTTCTCGTTGCCGTTCAGGCGGATGATCTTGTCCGGAGAGATTCCAGCGCGTTCCGCCATGACTTCCATGGGGTCAACGCCTTCATAGGTCTCCAGCGCCTGTATGTGGGGCAGCATCGATGGCATTTTTTTATTCTGAGTCATCTCAATCTATTTACTTGGTGGCTTGATTCAGATCGTCTTAGAGCGGGTTTAGGCGCTCTTGGCGATGGTATCAAGCCTGATTTGAATGGCGCTTGCGTGTCCGGATAGCCCTTCGGCGTCGGCGATGTGCACCGCTGCTTTGCCAAGTTTCTGGAACTCGGCCGGGCTTAGACCGACCACCGGCATGGTGCGCAGGAAATGGTGCACGCTAAGGGCGGAACCAAACCTGGCAGTGCCCCCGGTGGGCATCACGTGCGAGGGTCCGGCGATGTAATCGCCCATGACCTCTGGTGAGTACTCACCCAGGAACAGGCCACCGGCGTGCTTAATCTTGTCGACCCAGGACCAGGGGTCATCCAGCAGCAGGCAGAGGTGTTCCGGAGCGATTCGATTGACCAGGTCTACAGCTTCTTCCAGCGAGTCGACCAAAACGACTTTTCCTTGGCGGTCCAGCGCGGCTTTGGCGACGTCACCCCGTGGCTGAGTGGTGAGCATCCGGTCTACCTCAGCCTCGGTTTCGTCAATCAGTTTCTGGCTGTTGGTTATCAATATGGCAGTGGCCAGTGGGTCGTGTTCTGCCTGGGCAATCAGGTCGGCAGCGCAGAAGCTAGCGTTGGCCGATTTGTCGGCCAGCACGATGGTTTCGGTGGGGCCAAATACGCCGTCAATGTCCACAGAACCCTGCACTAGTTTCTTGGCGTAGGAGACAAAAATGTTTCCAGGGCCACAGATCTTGTCTACTTTTGGCACCGAAGCGGTACCGTAGGCCATGGCCGCGATGGCTGGCACTCCGCCGACCTGATACAGGATGTCCACGCCCGCAATCTCAGCGGCGACGATAACGGCTGGGTTCAACGACTGTCCCCGTTGGGGCGGCGTGCACAAGATGACTTCACGGACTCCGGCAACCCTGGCCGGTACGGCTGTCATTAGTACGGTTGATGGATAGGCAGCACTGCCGCCGGGGGCGTACAGGCCAACTCGGTCCAGTGGCCGGATCAGCTCGCCAAGACCCTGCTCCCGGTCTACCCACTCGTCGGGCATGGTTGATTCATGGAAGCTTCGCACTCGTTGAGCGGCGAGTTCCAAAGACTCGTAGAGTTCTTTGCTGACCGAGTCTCTGGCTGCGGACATCTGCTTTTCAGTTACACGGAACTCTTCCAGGTCAGAGCCATCAAGGAGCTTGGCGTAGCGCAGGACTGCGGCGTCACCTTCGTTCCGCACGTCATCCAGCATCTGGTGCACCGACTGCAGCGGTGTCACACCCTTGCCGAAAGCTTCTTCAGTGCGGGCGAGAACCGACTCTGGCAGTGAGTCCAGGTCTAGTGGATCAATTCGAACCAGAACGTTTTCAGCGTTCTTGACTCCATGTATCACGTTAAGGGCCAACAGGTTTCTCCGTTTTTAACCGGGCTTTTGTCTTAGCCGGGCTTTGGTCTAGTTAATCTATTTTGGCCGAGTATCAGGTTGATTAAATCTATTTCGGTATGAACTCTTGCACCTGGGCAATCGTCGCAGCGAGGGCACGTTCTTGGTAGGCCGTTACTTCGCCCTCGGGTACGCTCTCACAGACTTTTTCCAGAGTGCCGGGCATACCGTCTAGGAACCGTTCAACTGTGTGTTGTACTTCTTCATCATCACGATACAGCCGGTTCAGGGCACTTTTCAATCGGTCCCAGGTGAAGTCCCAGACCACAAACCGGCCAACGCGGTCCTTCCACTCAGTCAGCAAACCCTCTTCAAAGAAAGGCATTGACACGTCTTGGTCAGAGCAGGCCAACAGATCTTTTGGGTGACTGTCGCCGTTAAGCTGGGGCAATGTCTGCCGGTCCATGTCCAACTGCATCGCCCGGTCCCAGATGTTGGCTTCGACGTCGTTATCGGTGAGCCGTGTTTCTGCTACTGATGTGTCAAAATGGGGCCGGAACACACTGGTGATCCAGATCTCGTCCGCTGCCAGATGGCAGATGTACCCGGCCAAGAACGCCTGGGATGCCGGTGACATGGCTTCCTTCAACTCCGGATGAGTCTGGAACATGGTCCTAGTCCCGGTACC
>CAVODA010000206.1:0-3729 GCA_963694265.1 Dehalococcoidia bacterium | reverse complement strand
TAATCGTTATAGAGCAAAAAGAAGGCGTCCCATAGTATGGGACGCCTTCTTTTGATTAATCTGGATGACTGGTCCGGTCTTCTTGGTTAAACCGCGCTCGTTATGATGCATCGGGTGAATGGTCAATGTAGACGGTGATTACTTCACTGAAGAAGTCCACTGCCGCAGTACCCTGCTCCCGTTGGCCCACTCCAGATGAGCCTAGCCCGCCAAAGGGTAGGTGAACCTCGCCACCCAAGGTTGAAGCGTTGACGTGGACCATGCCGGTCTCCACCGTGTTGATGTACTCGTAAGCCTTGGTGATGTCCTTGGTGTAGACCGAGGACGAAAGACCAAACTCCACGGAGTTGGCAATTCCGATGGCCTCTTTCAGGTCTTTGGCCTTGAACACGGTCAGCACCGGGCCAAAAATCTCCTCTTGGGCGATTCTCATGTCCGACGTCACACCAGTGAAGACTGTGGGTTCCACGTAATAACCCTGGTCAAATTCTCCGCCGGTCATGTTGCGGCCGCCAAAGGCCAGTTCAGCGCCTTCTTCAGTGCCGATTCCAATGTATTCTAGAACCTTGTCTTTCTGATTCTGGCTGGCCAGGGGCGCAATGTCCATAGAAGCGTCCAAGCCATCGCCAATGGTCAATTTGCTGGTTCGTTCAATAAGCTCTGTCATGAACTGATCATAGACATCGTCTTCCACGATCACGCGGCTGGTGGCCGTGCAGCGCTGGCCGGTGGATCCAAAGGCACCCTGGACAATGCCGTTCAAGGCCTTGTCCATGTCGGCATCCGACAGCACAATCACGGCATTCTTGCCGCCCATCTCAGCCTGTACTTTCTTCAGGCGTTTGGCACTTTCGCTATACAGTTCTGTGCCGATTTCGGTGGAGCCAGTGAACGATATTCCCTTAACGTCTGGGCTTTCCACCAGAGCGGTGCCCACTTGTCCACCGGGTCCGGTGACCAAGTTCAACACGCCAGCGGGCAAGCCGGCTTCTTCAAATATCTCCATCAGCTTCACCGCGCTTAGGGGTGTGGCTGAGGCTGGTTTAAAGACCAGTGCGTTGCCGCAGATGAGGGCTGGGGCAATCTTCCAAGCCGGAATGGCCAGCGGGAAGTTCCAGGGTGTGATGATTCCCACCACGCCCAGCGGACGGCGAACGGTGTAGGCCACGGTATCGGGCAGCTCTGATGGCGTGGTGTAGCCAAACATGCGGCGACCTTCACCGGCTGCGTACTCCATAATCGCCATGGCTCGTTTGACCTCGCCTCGAGCGTCGGCAATCGGTTTGCCTTCCTCAATGGTGATGGTTTCAGCCAGTTCTTCCGCACGGCGTCCCAGTATCTCAAGGGCCTTGTAGATAATGTTGGCACGGGCCGGGGCCGGGGTGTTGGCCCAGGTCACCAGTCCCTCTTTGGCGGCGGCAACTGCGGTGAGAGTGTCTTCTGCGCCTGAGGTCTGAAATTCACCCACCACCTGGTCTGTGTGGGCTGGATTGTGTACCGGGTAGGTCCTGCCAGTGACCGACTCAACCCATTCCCCGCCGATGTAGTTCTTATGCGCCGCCATGGTCTAATCCTCCGATAGAAGATGTAATAGTTAAGGGTGTAATTTCTTGATTGGGGACTCCGGTTGCTGTTGTTGGGACTAATCCTCGCTCGTATACTCCAGGCCAACGCCGATTACTTCAATCTGCATTGACCTGACATCGGGCGCATTGTCGTCAAAACGAACACCCAGAGTCACGTTGATCCCTTTGTGGATATGGGGGTTGCCGGGCACGTCAAACCGGTGATCCAGGTGGTCTCCCCTCAGGTCCAGGTCCATATGCTCTGCGATGCGGGACTCACCGTCATAGATTATTACTTCATGGACTACGGCGTGATCTCTGGTCCTGAAACTGACCATGGCTCCTTCGATCTTCATCCTTGAGCCGTCCACAACCGCCAGAGTGGGCAGGGGGAAATGCAGCCAGGTGTTTTGTCCTCTGGCACCTTCAATCCGCATAAATGGCCCCGTGGCACGGACCGAGGTCAGTCGGTTGGGATATTCCACCTGCATATTTACGCCGTGCATCCACATGGTGCGCTGCGGCATTGGTCAGCCCCCTTAGTGTTAAGCCTGGTATTAGCTATCAGAATATTGGCCGGGGGGGAACGTGTTTGTCACGCCTACCCAGTCCAAGCTGGCTGAGATTATAGCCGTAATCAGGCTGCCGGTACAGCGGCAATTTACGCAATTTTGGACCAACAATATGCAGTCAGAATTGGTTCCTGGTTGTAGCTTTGATCCAGGCACGGGGGAATTGCCGGATTACCCAACTACCCGGCGACCATCATTTCATCAGTATTGATCAGGGGTGAGAGCAACAGAGGAGCTGAGTCAGTTACCAGCACCATGTCTTGCAGATGCCAATGGCCGATGTGGGGCTCCAGCGCCACGACCATTCCCTTCTCCAAGATGTGCTTGCCCGACGGCACCATGTAGGGTTCTTGCTGATGCCACCAAGCGCCGACACCGTGGCCGGCGATGTTGACCTTGCCCTTGAATCCCGCGTCATTGAAGGAGTTGTTCGAGAAGTGATAGATGTCTGATGACTTGGCCCCGGGACGGCACATATTGATGGTGGCCCGGTAAATGTCGCGGTGGGTCTTGTAGGTGTCTAACAGTTCTTTGGTTGGTTCTCCGATCACCACGGTGCGCGATTGATGACCGGGGTATCCGTTCAGATATGACACGTAATCATTTCTGATGATGTCACCAGATTGAAAGGCCATGTCGCCTTCGCCGCCGTAGGCAACGTCGTTGCGGCTGGTATTCAGGATGCCGTGGACCCAGTTGGCCCCGCGCCGAATGCAGCCTTCGACTATTCGAGCATGCACATCACGCTCTGTGTCGCCCGGCCGCACGGTGGGGAACACCTCCAGATAGACCTCATCCAGCAGGTCGGCGCCCTTTTTAAGCAACTCCACTTCCTCGGGAGTCTTGATCCAGCGCACGCGGTCCATCATATCGGTGCAGTCTGTCAGGTTAGCGTTGGGCAAAAGGGATGCCATCTCTTCCCACTGCAGCATGCTGAGATAGTCATTTTCCAAACCAATGGTTTCGTTTTGAAGACCCATCTCTGCGAGAATCTCAGCGGTTTTGGCGTAGGCCGACTCCGCATACCCGTCGTAGAGCCTAACGTCTTCAATCCACCCGTCGCGGCGGGCCAGGGGCGCGGCAGTTTCATTCACCACCATTACGGGGTTTCCCTGTCGGGGCCAGATGACCAGCACGCCTCGGGGAGAGTCAGGAAAATCCAGGTGCCGGGCCAGGGTTCCGGGATAAGCGAACCCAGCCAGGTAGGTGAAATTCTTCCCCGACCGGGCGACCACTGCTGAACAGGCGTTTTCGTCCATCAGTTGGTTCAGTCGTTCAATGTTGGCGACGCTGACATTTTGGTTACTTGCCATTGGTAGCCTCCTGATTCTGGGTGCGCTGGTTAAATCAGGTGCAGTCTAGCTTTAATATTCCAGCCTGACTATGGTCTGTTCGGTGTGGAGCCTTCAGATGGTTGGGCTTCCTCTATGCTGGATGAATAAACAAATGGGCAACCCCCTACTACGATGATCCTTTCCATCACCAACCGCCATCTGCCCTCTTCTTTGACAATGTGATAGGGGACATTAGCCACGTAATTATCTCTCAAGCCCTGCTCTCCGGCTTGTGGTTCGCCCAGTAATTCCATGCTG
>CAVODA010000205.1:0-3733 GCA_963694265.1 Dehalococcoidia bacterium | reverse complement strand
GGAAGTCATCTATGAGCTACCAGGACAAAAATGTAACATGCGTGGATTGTGGACAATCGTTCATCTTCTCGGCAGACGACCAGTCGTACCATGCCGAAAAGGGATATACGAACGAGCCTAAGCGGTGCCCCTCTTGCCGACAATCAAGGCGAGCCAATCGGTCTTCTGATGGCGGAGGCGGCGGAGGTGGCGGATTCGGTTTCGACCGAGCACCTCGCGAAATGCACTCGGTAGTTTGCGCCGAGTGCGGAAACGAAGCCACAGTGCCGTTCCGACCTCGCGGTGACCGACCCGTCTACTGCAGCGATTGCTTCAGCCGCCAAGGTGGCGGAGCCGGTGGTGGCGGCGGACGCTACTAAGCTTTTGATTCTGAGGCTGTCACCATCCCTCTAGCTCAACAAGTCACAAGTGAATAAAAACAAGCCCCTAGCGGAGAACCGCTAGGGGCTTGTGCTTTTCAGGCCGACCTGAGTTTCTTGAGAGATTACTTAATTCCCCGGTTTTGCATCGGATATTTCAGGCGAACACTTACCGGATACCTTAGGCGCAACTTAACCCTCTGCAATCTCAATGACGCAGTCTACGATTACGGCTGTGTTTCTTGGCAGCACGGCCATGCCCGGCGCTGACCTGCTGTGGCGTCCGGCCTCGCCAAAGAGTTCCACAAACAGGTCTGAAGCCCCGTCCACCACTTTGGCTTGCTCTTCAAAATCTGGAGAGCTGTTGACCATGCCAACTACCTTGAGTATTCCCGCGACACGGTCCAAATCCCCCAGTTCCACCTTCATCCGGGCAAGCAGGTTCAACGCGCACCACTGAGCGGCCTCGTAACCCTGCTCCACGGTCAAATCAGCGCCCAATTTGCCACTGATCCGTGAACCGTCCGCCCGACGTGAACCCACTCCCGACATCCACATGACGTTGCCGCTGCGGGCTGCCGATAGGTAATTGCCGATGGGCTCAGGAGGCGGTGGCAGCGTGTACCCCAACTCCACAAGCTTGGATTCAACTACAGACATAGTTTCTCCGTGATTGGTTGTAACAAGGATTAAATGGGTAAGAAAACCAACCTATTGCTGTCATCCTGAGCGTAGTGAATGGTCTGCCAAGTGTGAATCGGTAGACCATTCGCGGTTTCACTCCTCAGAATGACAGAGCAGGGGGTAATACCTGCAGTTAATCTGGCACCAGATTATTTCTTGGACTCGTTGATGCATTCAATCAATAGATCGAGCGCGGCCTTGGCGAAGATCCACATGTTCTTTTCCCGGTCGGTGTCGCCGGTCTCAACAGTAAGGGTTTTCTCCACTGGCCCTGTCACGGCAAAGCAGGCGTGGCCGGAAGAATCACCGTAGCGGTTGCCGGTGGGGCCGCTGGCGCCTGTCTCGGCCAATCCCCAGTCGGTGCCCAAAGCAGCTTTGATGGTTTTGGCGTTTAGTAGGGCGTAAGGCTCGCTGCTGGCTCGCATGCCAACCATAGTCTCGTCGGGGACCAAGAGCAGCCCTTTATGTGCTACCCGGGTGTAGATGGTGCTGCCACCCACGTAGTAGTCAGATGCGCCTGGGATGGACACCAAGGCGGCAGAGATCAGGCCTCCGCAGGATGAATCGGCCACAGCGATGCTCTGGCCGCTTTCTTTTAACAATGTTGCCGCCGGCATGGCGAGTGATGTTAGGTCTGGCATGCTTGGACCCTCCGGTTGGAGATTTTAGGTTCTGAGGTAAGCCTCAGTTATTCTACATGAGCAAGAGAAGAACTCACAGGCGGAATTTACTGCCGAGGAAATAACGACCTATTTAGTGAATCTAAGCGTAAACAGTTGACAAAACGGTGTTATACGTGCTAGTATAGCTAAAGCGCTTCAACAATAAAGGTTGAGGCGAATTTTTTTGCCCAACGAAAACTCAATAGTTCAGAATTGAAAAAGGCCCCATTCCAATGAATGGGGCCTTTTTGTTTGGGCGAAGCTAGAACTGCCGGCGGGTTATTTGACGGCGACTATGAATAATCGCTTGAATGGCAGTACTGTTTTCCCGTTGGCGCTGCGGGGATATGCCTTGGCTACCTTCTCAGTGTAGGACTTTAGGAACGCTGTCTCTTCTTCATCATTGAGGTTGTCGAACAGAGGTCGGAGCATCGTCGCCTTGGTCCACTCAACCACCGGGTCCTCGCCTTCCAGAATGTGCATGTAGGTTGTCTCCCACATATCTACCGAGCTGAACAGTTGGCTGATCAGGTCATAATAGAAAGACGGCTCGGCCACGGGATGCTCCCGCTGAAACGGTGCCAGTCGTTCGGCCCAAGCGCCCTCCCTCACGGTGTCGGCGATTGATGTATGGCTGGGAGCCCCAAAATTCTCCGGCATCTGAACAGCCAGCACCCCGCCCGGCTTCACAGCATTCATCAGCCTTGGAAACAGTTGTTCGTGGTCATCTAGCCAGTGCAGTGCAGCATTGGAGTAAACAACATCTGCAGCGCTCTCTGGTTGCCAGTCATTTAGATCGGAGTGTTGCCAGTAAACCCCGGTCTCCACGTCTTGAGTGAGTTCCAGCATGCTGGCAGATGAATCCACCCCAGTTACCTTGGCGTCGGGCCACCGTTCTTTCAAAATGCCGGTGATGGTTCCGGTGCCACATCCCAGGTCGTACACCGTCTCCGGAGACTCCACCTGAATGCGGGACATTAGATCTAGGGCTGGTCTGAGTCGCTCGCTGCCGTAGCGTAGATATTGCGCCGGATTCCAGTCAGTCAATTCGTTGCTCCTGCTTGGTCACGGGTTTGGGTAACCGGTCCGACTATGTACTGACGCAACCTTCGTAACAGGCATAAAAAGGGAAATCAAATTGTAGATACGTCAGATGCCGCGATTACCGTTTGCCTGAGCAATCATAGCTCAGATCAGGTTGAAACTGCCATGCGGACTGGGGCGGAGACAACGGGCCTATCGGTGGCGTCGGCTCGTCGCTGTATGGCGACCAGCAACATCAGGAGACCCGGCATCTGGGCCAGGTGATAAATGGAATTAGGGTCAAACACTAAACCGCCCAATGTGAAGTGAACGCCGGACGCCTTGAGACCCGCAGCAATGATGCTAACGATGATGGCACCAAGGACCAGGCCCACCGCGGGTTGGTCTTTTCGCCAAGCGTACAGCCAAAGGCCAACCACTATGGCCATGGCCAGTCCTTCAGTCAGCATCAGGGTGACCACAGAGGAGTTTCCAGTGAGCACCAGTATGAAGAACACTGCCAGGCTGATGGCTCTGATGACCAGTATTGGGCGTCCCCGGCCACTGCCGAGCACAGAATGGACTGATGCCGCCAGCAGGTATGAGATGGCAACAGCAACCAGCAGGCTGATGGCCGACCAACTGAGTCCGGCAACGGCTTCATGGCCGATGATAAAACCATGATGGAACCCGCCCCAAAGTCCGGCGATACCGATCCAAACAAAAAACCACCGCCAATGGTGGTCGGCGGTGTTTTTTGAGATCAGCTTGATAGCGGCAATGATGGCCAAGATTCCCAAAGCAAAATCTGTGAGGGAACTGGCAGGCTCAACCAGGGGCAAATCGGTGCTCCTAATTTACGTATCAGACCGCATCGCATTACACCTGTTGTCTGTATCCTAGATGCGCCTCTCCATTATGATACGTCGTTGCTAATTTAACTACTTGAACGCTGCTGGAATGCGAATTAGAGTCGGAATTCCGTGTTGGTTGAGTTACCCACCA
>CAVODA010000204.1:0-3734 GCA_963694265.1 Dehalococcoidia bacterium | reverse complement strand
GGGAAGCCCTCACAGACTTGATTAAGAAGTTTGAGGATTCACCTTTTAACTTCTAGCCAGTTCTTCCAAGACACTGGCAGGTTGTTTGGTCCAGGTTTATTCCACTGGCGTCCCTTTGGCCAACATCAGGCAGGCCTCGCCCCACTGGACGGAGTTGCCCAGTTCCCACTCGTCTCCAGACCCCACCGGCTGCAGTCTTAGCCCTTCGTTTCCGCCGTAAATCAGCAGCACAACTCCCTCCCCGGAATCCTCTGCCAGCGCCGACTTGGCCGCACATGTGCCCTCTGAACTCCAACCAGTTACTCGGCACCACAGGTCTTCGCCCATGGGGTTAGTCGCGAACACGCGCATGACTTCTATCGGGTCGGTCAACAGGTCAAACATCCGGTGCAGGTCCAGGGGACTGTTCTCGCCGCCGACCACTTCCACTTCAACCAGCATCTATCTTGGCTCCCATCAGGGTATTGAAATCCTCACCATATTATCATCTGGATTGCCTCTAGGCTCCCGGCAAATGCTACTATAGCGTTTCAGGCGCATCTCAATTAGCAAGGAATAAAAACGGAATCACTAGGGCCACAAAGACGGTACCAAAAGACCACCCGATTGGACCGCGATAGTCAGATGTTAATAGCTGGCTGAGATATACCAAGGGTATAACCAATGAAACAGGCCTATGGATCGATTCCTTCAACTAATTCCTTCTATACGATTGGCGATGAATAACTCCGGAGATGGCAAATGCTAAAAACCATAGAACTGAGTATCTTTGATGAGGTTAACCTCTTTTTCGATAACGCTGCAGATCGACTGGACATAAACCCTGGCCTACGAGAAATGCTGAAACGACCCTGGCGAGAATTGCTGGTCCAAGTCCCCGTGCGGATGGACAAGGGCGAGGTACAGGTATTCAGCGGCTCCAGAGTGCAACACAACTCGGCCCGTGGCCCTTATAAGGGCGGCGTCCGTTATCACCCTCTGGCTGACCTTGACGAAGTACGGGCGCTGGCGTCTTTGATGACCTGGAAAACAGCGCTGGTGAACCTGCCGTACGGCGGCGCCAAGGGTGGAGTCCAGGTGGACCCGGGCCAGCTTTCGCTTACGGAATTGAACCGGCTCACCCGCCGCTACACGCTGAATATTGAGCATCTGATTGGCCCCAACCGTGATATACCCGCCCCAGATTGGGCACAAACGCCCAGACGATGGCCTGGATGATGGACGCCTACGGGCAACCGCACGGACATACCCCAGCCATCGTAACCGGAAAGCCGGTGGAAATCAGCGGCTCATACGGCCGTGAATCGGCCACCGGACGCGGCGTGGCGTACCTACTTGAAGAGGCCGTGAAAGACCTAGGGTTTAAATCCCATGACACCAAGGTCGTGATTCAGGGCTTTGGCAACGTTGGCTCGTGGGCCGCAAGAATCATCCATGAGATAGGCTACCGCGTAATCGCTGTCAGCGGCGTCGATGGCGGGGTCTATAACGCTAGCGGCCTGAACATCCCGAGACTGTTCGAGTACCAAGATAAGACCGGGATGTTTGATGGATTCCCCGGATCCGAACCAATCTCGAACGATGAACTGTTGGAACTGGATTGCGAGGTGCTGGTACCGGCGGCCATCGACAACGTGATCACTGATGTGAACTCCAGGAACATCAAAGCCCAGCTAATCTTGGAGGCGGCCAACCACCCAATCACTCCGGAAGCAGACCGCATCTTGAGCGAGGGCGGAGTAACGATTCTGCCAGATATCTTGGTCAACGCCGGCGGTGTAATTGTGTCCTACTTCGAGTGGACCCAGAATCTTCAGGAGTTCCGCTGGGAAGAAAGTCGAATTAACGAAGAGTTCAAGAAGACTATTCTCCAAGCCTATAACGAAGTTTGCACCCGGAGCATCAAAGAAAAGATCACCCACCGCCAGGCGTCGTTTGAAATTGGCGTCCAAAGAGTGGCCAGGGCAGTGGAACTACGCGGGTTTGTGTAGGCTGAGCAGCGGATGGTGACTAGGCGGGCAGTCAAGAACCAAAATACCCCAACCCCATTTATGAAAGGGGGCTTTTGGTTATTTTCCCCTTTTGGCTATTGCCTGCTGACCGTTCGTATTGACACTCCTTTTGGCTCTACGTATCATTCCTTCAAATGAGTACCCGTGCATTTAGGCACAGGATTCTTAGAAAATTTGATAATCGCTGAGGGGGTACAACGTGGCAATTGGAATAAAGTCCTACCGTCCCACAGTTTCCGGGTCGACCCACATGGTTACGGCCGGTCACTATCTGGCCACAGCATCGGGTTACCGTATTCTGGAGCAGGGTGGTAACGCCACTGACGCCGGTGTAGCTGCGGGTATCACACTCAACGTGGTGCTTCCCCAGTGGACCAACTTTGGCGGCGTGGCCCCCATCATCGTCCACGATGCCCAGAAGAACGAGACCATGGAGATCAGCGGCTTGGGTCGTTGGCCCAAGGCTGCCAATATTGACGATTACCTGGCCAAATACGGCGGAGACCTGCCACCCGGTATCCCTCGCACCGTGACCCCCGCGGGAGCCGACGCCTGGCTGACCGCCCTAAAGCTTTACGGGACCATGACCTTTGAGCAGGTTGTTACCCCGGCAATGGAACTGGCCGAGGGCGGTTTCCCTGTTCCTGCTACTCTAGCTGCCTATTTTGCCAAGTCCGCCGGCGACGGGATTACCCACGAGTCCGACGAGCAGACCATGTGGCCTTCCACCGCAGAGATTTTCTACCCCGGTGGACGTCCCTTCAAAGAGGGCGAGATTCTGGTCCAGAAAGACCTGGCCCGCAGCTTTCGGCGCTTGATTGAAGTCGAGCAAAAGAACGCCTCTCAGGGCCGGGAAGCCGCGATCCAAGCGGCTCGGGATTTCTTCTACAAGGGCGAGATTGCCGAGGAAATGGTGAAGTTCCACCAGGAGAACGGCGGTCTACTGACCATGGAAGACCTAGCCGATTTTCACGTGGGGGTGAATCCTCCGGCCCACGGCACCTATAAGGGGATTGATGTCTACACCTGCGGCCCCTGGTGCCAGGGCCCGGTCAGCATCCAGGCCCTGCATATACTTGAGGGCATAGACTTGAAGGGCATGGGTCACAACAGCGCCGACTACATCCACTCGCTGTTGGCAGCCTTTAACCTGGCCCTCAGCGACCGCGAAGCCTTCTATGGCGACCCTGACTTTGTGAAGGTTCCCATTGAGGGGCTGCTTTCGAAGTCCTTCGCCGAAGAACGCCGGTCAACAATTGATATGAAGAAAGCCTTCCCTGAAATGCCGGTGGCGGGTGACCCGTGGAAACACCAGGGCATGGAATCGCCCAACGGCACCCCAGCCCGCCCTGAGCCGGTGGGCGGCGGCATGCAGGCTGACACCAGCTACACCGCTGTTGTTGACCGCTGGGGCAACGCCTTCTCGGCCACCCCCAGTGACACCATTGCCTACAACCCCATCGTGCCGGGCCTGGGATTCATCGTCTCCGGACGGGGTTCCCAGTCGTGGTTGGACAAAGATCACCCCAGTTCCATGGAAGGGGGCAAGCGTCCTAGGCTGACCCCAAATCCGGCATTGGCCATGAAAGATGGCAAAGTATTGCTACCCTTCGGCACGCCGGGCGGCGACGTCCAGCCCCAGTCAATGGTTCAGCTGTTCTTGAACGTAATTGAGTTCGGAATGGAAGCCCAAGAAGCCATTGAAGCGCCCCGCGTTTCAAC
>CAVODA010000203.1:0-3741 GCA_963694265.1 Dehalococcoidia bacterium | reverse complement strand
GAGGGCGGTTTGGCCCTGGTGAGCCACATCGGATTCGCCGACCCAGCAGTTGTTGAGATCATTGCCAAAGCCGGGTTCGATGGCGCATTCATCGATATGGAGCACTCCATATTTGACATGCAGACCGTGGGCGAGATGATCCGCGTTGCTGACCTGTGTGACATCACACCGGTGGTCCGCGTACCAGACGACAACCCCAAGACCATCCTGCGTTTGTTGGACATGGGCGCCCAGGGAATCCAGATCCCACACATCGCAGGTGTTGAGGGCGCAAAGAGAGCTGTTGAGGCAGTCAGGTATCCCCCGCTGGGAGAACGTGGCGGTGCTGGCAGTACCCGGGCCGCCGGCTACGGGTCCGTCCCGTGGTTGGAACACATGAAGACCTCCAACGAGGAGATTCTGCTGATTGTCATGACTGAAGACAAGCGTGGTCTGGATGAAATTGCGGAGATCGCTGCTGTACCGGGCGTAGACGTCATTGCCCTTGGCCCCACCGACATTAGCACAGCCCTGGGGATGACCGACCCGGCCGACCCCAAACTGCGAGAGACGTTTGTTGAGTTGGCCGCCAAGGTCAATGCGGTTGGCAATGCCAGAGTGTACATCCCAGTGAACCACGCAGCCTGTCGGTTCACACCCCAAGACCTGATTAACATGGGAGTAAATTACTGCTCCGTGGCTCCGGCGCCTCCGACCATTGTGTTGAACGCCCTTAAGGCTACAGCAGCCAGCATCCGGGAAGAAGCAACCAAAGCTTAGCCCTTCTTGCGGCTAACGCTGGAACCTGACGAGTGAATCGGATTCCGATTAAATCGTTGACGTATTCAGTGGTGGCTTTGAGACCGAACCGCTATAATTTGGAACAACATCCGGCGGAAATATTTCGGCTTATAACGCTGACTGCCGGTGCCTGACTACGGTCACGTGAGCCCCAAGGCCACGGGAGAAAATAACATCAGTACAGAAAATACCATTGGGTCTGCGGTTGGCGTCACTGGCGGCGTCAGTGACGAAGCATTCTCCGCCGAACCAATAATCAGACGAGAACGAGACAGGGAATATCTAGAGCTAAAAAGAAGAGTCACCAAAGCAGGACTGCTAGACCGGCAATACGGTTATTACGCGTGGAAGATTCCAAGCGTGGTGGCCATGGTTGCAACCAGCGTGGCGGTGATGGTCATCTTCAGCGGAACGCTGTGGATACAATTAATCAACGCGGCCTTCCTGGCGCTGACCTTCACGAACCTGGGGTTTTTGGGGCACGACTCCGGCCACCGCCAGATGTTCAAGAAAGTAAGGCACAATGACTGGGTTCTACTTGGCGTGGGATTCCTAACGGGTATGACGCCTAGTTGGTGGCAAGACAAGCACAACACCCACCACCGTGCGCCCAACCAACTTGAAATTGACGGCGATATTGAGGTCTCCCTCTTCGCCTTCACCCAAGAACAAGCCATGACCATGAAGGGCATTGGCCGCATCACGGTTAAGCATCAAGCAGTACTGTTCTACCCATTGTTGATGTTGACCGCCATAAGCTTGCTGTTTGGTGGCATCGCCTACCAGCTTCGCAAGGAGCGCATGCGCTATCCGATCACCGAGCCGATCCTGGTGGTCTCCGGGGTAATCGCTTACTTGGCGGTTATATTCTTCTTCCTTGGCCCCTGGTACGGCGCAGCTTTCATTGCGGTGCACCGGGCTTTGGGCGGAATCTACATGGGTTCAGTCTTTGCTCCCAACCACAAGGGGATGCCGATCCTGGACAACGACACGGATATGGATTTTCTGCACCAGCAGGTGCTCACCGCTCGTAACGTCCAGGGAAGCCCAATAGCGGACTTCTGGTACGGCGGGCTAAATTACCAGATTGAGCACCACTTGTTCCCCAACATGCCGCGCAACAACCTCAAAAAGGCCCAGCCCATAGTGCGGTCATTCTGCAAGGAAAAGGGAATACCCTACTACGAGACTGGAGTGTGGCAATCTCATGTGGAGATAATCACATTCCTTCATGAAGTGAGCGCTCCCCTAAGGCAGAAAAAAGCCTAGCCACCCAGCGCTAATTCGCAACCAACAAAAAGGCTGTCCTTCCATCGAAGGACGGCCTTTTTGTTTTCAATTTTGCTGTGCGGCGGTTTGATGTGGCTATTTCTTAACCCAGGGAGTGAAACCATCCACTATCAATTCCATTTCTGGCTCGGGAGATGATACCGCTTCTGCGACTGACTGGTTTCCTTCAATCATTACCATGCGGCGGGCTTCAACGAACCCCACTATGGTTGTGAAGAACCGAGCCACTGAGGAGATGATGGTGCGGCGGTTATCTGCTGAGAGTTCTCCGACTATCTCTACCCTAGTAGCGACCAAGCTCTCGCGGGCCTTGGAATTTACCTTGGAGCTGTGAAAGGCTTCGATCATGTCACGGATCGATTCCTGACGCTGTTCCTCACTCAGCGAAAGGAGTTGATTGATACGCCCTTTCATCATTGGCTTTCGCATCATGTACGGCATACCGGCCAGCATTTTCATCATGCCAACATTGTCACCACCCCATTCTCCTGTGGCCGTATCGTAGCCACCTTATTTCTTTCCAAACATTCCCATTGTGGATCTCCATTGTGTCCTGTGATCTGAAGGCCTAAGCAACTTATTGTTTGTCCGATCACAAATTCAAATGCACCTGAAAATCAGATGATTCACCCCGATTTGTATTTCAATAATCGATAATAATTTCACGATAGGCCGCTCCAGTCACGAGTTAAATCCCGGTTTGTGACTAAGCAAATTGGCGGAAAATTGGTGAGAAATCCAATGGATATTGAGTTGTCGTATTGGGAAATCTAGGGCGCCAACAGATGAATTCTTCGCTTTTTGGGCGATGACGATTGGAGGAGGTAGGCAATTTGACATAGTTGCTGACAATAAAAAAGAGAGCCCCGATACTGAGGCCCTCTTTTTGAATTGCGCCAATTAGTTTTGAGATGAATTAGTCGGGGTTCATGCCATCAAACCGAGGCATCACTTCCTCTGCCAACAGTTTCATAGACTTTTCCCAACCCTGTTGGTCGTCCATGTTGTCATATACCAAGGAGAGCAGGGTCCCAAATCCGCCACACATCTCGTACAGGTTTAGTATCTTTTTCTCGACCGTATCTGGGGAGCCGATCAGCCAAACATGCTCGGCCATGTATTCCGGAGTGACCGCAGAATCCGGCAGACTGGAGTCATGTTTAATCACTCGGAGCAGGTCAAATTGGGCAAACAGAGGCAGCAGATAATCGCCCCAAACCCGGCCAAGCATGCCGTTAACCGCCTTGTCGTACGCCTCGTCATCCGAGTCTGCCACCCAGATATCTCGGGTTATCCGCCAGTCTTTTCTACTGGGGGTCCTGCCGCTCCGTTTTGCGCCTTCCAGGACCGCCTCCCAATGGCTGATCACGTAATCTTGGTTGAAGGCCAAGCTCATGGGAATGAAGCCGCGTTCGCCGGCAATTTTGAGCGTCTCGGATGCAAAACTGACCGAGGCCACACCGATGGGTGGATGGGGTTGTTGGAAGGGTTTTATGTGGTGCTTCAACGTGCCGTATTGGGGCTCCGGCAGGTTGACGTTCCAGAACTGCCCCTTGTATTCAAAGGGCTCGTCTTCCGCCCAAAGCTTGAGGATTATGTCAATCGCCTCGCGGGTCATCTCTCGGTGCTGGCCGTTCAGACCGTCAACGTCGAACATTGTGTAGTCGGTGG
>CAVODA010000202.1:0-3757 GCA_963694265.1 Dehalococcoidia bacterium | reverse complement strand
CGAGCGACGCCATAGCTGCCAAACTGGGCCACACCTTCCAGCGCCTCCCTAAGTTCTGTCACCTGGGCGGGGTTGGCAAAGTTATAGCTGACAACGATGTTGCCGTGTTCCAGGTTGTGGACAATCCGTTCGTCGGGCAGGCTCTTAGAATAGAACCCACAGTCCGCCCAGCGCGGCCAGTGCTCACCGGATGTGGGCGGTGTGCTGTTGTAATCCACTCGCACACCTTCATCGACGTGGTCAGATCCTTGGATAGGCACCCCAACGCCAACCTCAATCGGCAGGATTCTTATATCTGTGGTGCCGGGAGGGCTAATGCTGGCGCTGTCAGTTGAAGATTCTGAGCCGGTTATGGAGTCCAAATCACCGAGTAGATCCGGGATGTCCGCCACGGGGATCGCAATCTTCATGATGAGCCGGCTTCCGTCTCGGTCGATTTCCAAATCAGCCAGAAGACCGGCGGTACTTGAGTCGGTCAGGAAACCGGAGGCCAATGAAACGATTCCGCCGATGAACCCTTCCAAGGACTCAGCGGCCTCTTCGTCGGTGAAATCCATGGTCACTGCCACGTCTAGAGAGCCCCCGTTTAAATCACCGCTCAACCCAACGATGTCCAATGAAGAGATGAAATCAAGGGATATTGGCAAGTCTCCCAGTCCCGGAATGGCGTCCAGATTTGCGCCGTCGGCCAGGTCTTGGGGAACCTTGAGGGCGAGACCAAAGAGACCGTCGGAAAGCCCACTGAATGTATCGAACAGGGGGCCTGAAGCTGAATTTACATCACCGGCTTTGATATCAATTATGTCATTGATGGCCCCGCCGGTACTCACGGCAAACGTGGAACCGTCCAGGATGCTCAAGTCATATTCGTCCGCGTCATCTTCCGGAGAATAGATGTTGGTGCCTTTATAGCCTCTTTTAACCAGTTTGCGGCCGGAGAGAGTCTCAAGCTCTGCAATCAGTTTTGATTCGTCAAAGCTGCCGTGTAGCAATGCGCCAAAATAATCCAGGTCATCGGCGTCAGTCATCTCGCCAAAGATGTCGGCACGGTTAACGTCGCCGAAGATTTCGCCATCACGAAGTTGGTCAACGCTGAAGAATTTGTTGAAACCCTTCTCGTCTCCGGGCAGACCAGAGGAAAACATCTCAAAGAATTGGTCCATATCAATCGCGTCCATTTTCTGGCCGGTGGCAACGGTGCCAACCAAGTTCGCCCGTTGGGGTACCAGTTGACTGCCACTGCTTGCACTACCGCCATCACTGCTACTGCTGCACGCCACGGCCAGACTCAGCAATAAAATGCCTGTGATCAAAACCGCATTTTTAGATAACCGGGGAAAAACTCTGGAGATGCCCATTTATTCCTCTCAAACAAGGCTCGTCAACGAATTGCCAGTTCTTCGATTATACGGCTATGCCTGTATACGACTATGCCTGCAGGCTGGATTGTCGGCACCTTTTGGTGTGGCGTATTCCCAGGCTATCGACCCGCAATGATTAAAACAAACCCGGCCCCAGTCCAGTTCGTAGATAAATAAGCCTAAAACCATGATTATTTTGTATATTGGACATAGTGAAATACCGGGTGAAATACTGGCCATCGTGCCATGGTTATATTGACCACATTCCATGCCTGTTTTATACTCGAACTAGCTATTTAATAACGCGAAGCGCTTCCCAAGTGAGCAAATGACAAGCCTTAAAGTCAAGAAACTAGAACCGTCTGAAGTAGCCCAATTGATTGTTGAGGTGGCCTCAGATAACCTAGCCTCCGACATTGTTATGTTGGACATGCGAGGTTTGGCTTCATTCACCGATTACTTCGTAGTGATGTCGGCAGACTCTACCCGGCTGATTCAAGCCCTAGAAAATGACATTGCCACCACGATGAAGCAGGCGAAACTGAACATTCACCGGCGCGAAGGTTCAGCCGCCACAGGCTGGGTTCTCATGGACTGCAGCGACGTAATCGTCCATATCTTTGGCCCTGAAGAGCGTGAGTTCTTTGGCCTGGAAAGGCTCTGGGCCCGCGCGCCCCAGGTGGTCAGAATTCTCTAGGATTTATCAAATCATGAATCAAGAAAGGGGCACGACAATGTCGTGCCCCTTTTTAATTGATTGCCTGTGCTAGGTTCTTTAGCCGAGTAGGGGCGGGTTAAAAATCCGCGCCTACAGGTAGCGATTCGACCGGAAACCGGTTTCGAATGGAACCACCGGCCCTCTGGATTATTCTTTAATCCAGGAATCGTTGGCTCGGGCGTAATCCAGCAACTCACCAGAGCTGAAGAACAAACCCAATTCCTGTACTGCAGACTCTGGGCTGTCTGACCCGTGCACCAGGTTTCGGCCGATATCCAGAGCCAGGTCACCACGGATGGTGCCCAAGGGTGAGGTAGTGGGGTTGGTCTGCCCCATAGTGTTTCTGACTGCCTCCACCGCGTTGTCCGCCTCCCAGGCCATGGCCACTACGGGACTGGACGTGATGAAATCCACCAGTCCGGCAAAGAATGGCCGGTCCACATGCTCGCCGTAGTGCTGGCGGGCCAGGGCATCATCCACCTGCATCAATTTAATTCCAACCAGTTTGAGGCCGCGCCGTTCCAGACGACTGATGACCTCTCCGATCAAACCGCGCTGTACCCCATCGGGCTTAACCAGCACTAGAGTGCGTTCCATTTAGTTCCTCCAAAGTCCTTAAACTTATTGATTTCTTAATTAATTAGATTATCGCCGATAGATTGTCTTATACGCGAGAGTATTAGGTGCGAGTGCTGCCTGAGTCTTCCAGCTTAAAGTGGACGCCGCGAGACTCCATGTCCCAGGGCATAACAACAAATGGTACTCCAAGGCGTAGGGAATGCAACGTATGGTTACTCAGACATGGCCCGATACTGAGTCCATTTGCATTGGTCATAGAGCGCGGCCGACTCGCCGAACAGCGACAACGGGTGCTATTAAACACTACCGATGGACGCTACCGGGCAGGCTTCGGGATGGGACGTCTGGCTGCCCGGCCGCCTTGGGGAACTCGGTCTCGCTGCTTTGGCGCTCCGATGCTGGGCATCCTCAGGTATTCGGGCTGCATGGTAGTTAGGTCGCCCGTTTCCCCAGCGGCCAGCTTACGTCGTCCTATCACCGCCAAAGCCCAGACCCTGTTAGAAGGAACTGGCTCAACAATCAGCGCATTGCTACCCATCCCAGCGGTAATCTCAGTTCGCCAGGCCGTTACGCCCTCGCCACAGAAAATGGTTGGGTCTGTTATCTCCGTTAATAATTCAGCAACCCCGCAGACCCGGTCTTCCCTGATTCTGGTCCCGTCCTGCCCAAAAAGCGCGGTGGCGCATTCTTCACGACCAGCCTCAATCAAAGCGCAGACTTGGCTACCAGATTCAAGATATGGAAAGGCCTCTAAATCGAGGCTACTTACTCCCACTATTGGGTTTTTACTCACCAAGGCCAGGCCTTTCGCAGCGCTGATCCCAACCCGTAGCGCGCTGAACCCGCCAGGCCCCAAGGCCACTGCCACGCCGCCCAAATCTGAAGCGGTCAGACCCACGTGCCCCAGGATTTGGGCCACTGCCGGCATCAGTTCTGTTGTGTGGTTGTAGGTAGAATGCCAGGAATGGGAGGCCATTACGCGTTCTTCGTCGGCAATCGCTACGCCGGCGTAGCGGGTTGATGTGTCCAGGGCCAAAAGCATCAGTTATCTATCCAAGCGACCTCAGGTTATTCACCTCAAGTCGCGAAATTAAATCGC
>CAVODA010000201.1:0-3760 GCA_963694265.1 Dehalococcoidia bacterium | reverse complement strand
CTTGGCCAACCGGCTACTACTGAGCTACGGCATCACGTCGCTGCAGGACGCCGGGCATCACAATGGGTTGGATCGCTGGCAGTCTTTCCGAGATTTGGTTGACGCCGAGACTCTACAATCCCGAGTCACCATGATGGCTGGAGCCGAACAGCTCGCTGATCTTTTGGGTGCCGGGCTTGCATGGGATTCCGGAGACCATCAACTACGACTGGGTCACGTCAAAATTATGCTGACGATGACCACCGGCGCACTGCACCCCAGCCTGGATGAACTGCAGCAGATGGCCACGGAGGCCGCGAAGTCCGGGTTCCCGGTGGCGATACATTGTGTGGAACAGGAGGCTGTGGCCGCTGCCGCCAAGGTTATCTCTGAGTTGCCACCGCTACCAGTCGGCGTGCCGAATCACCGGATTGAGCACTGCTCAGAATGCCCACCCGAGTTGGTGAACGCTGTGCAACAGAGCGGTGCCGATGTGGTGACCCAGCCAGGTTTCATCCATTGGAACGGGCCCAGCTACCGCAAGAACGTGGCCGAGTCGCTGCAGCCCCATCTTTATCCCATCGGTCCGTTGGACGCTGCCGGGGTCAACGTTGCTTTCGGCTCCGACGCCCCGGTAATCAACCCCAACCCATGGCCCGCAATCTACAGCGCAGTCACTCGCAAAGACCGAGAAGGCGAGCATTTTCCCAAATCAGGCGGCCAAGTGGGTATCAGAGCCGAGTGGACCATCCGCATGCACACACTATCCGGCACGCAGTCTGAAGGCACGCAAGCAGACAAGGGTTCAATCACAGCCGGCAAATTAGCCGACCTAGTTCTGGTAGACGCCAACCCGCTGACCATCGACTCTGAAGGCCTGAAAGACATCAAAGCAAAAATGACCATCATAGGCGGCAAAGTAGTCTGGGAAGGAAAATAAAGCTTTTAGATGTCAGGGGAGTTTGGTTGATGGGAGAAATCCCCGAACCCCCCTTTACGAAAGGGGGCCATGATGCTCGACCTCTAATTGAAACAAGTAACAAATCCCCCCTTTCGTAAAGGGGGACTAAGGGGGATTTTCACCACCGCCAAAAAAACCCATCCCACCAAAGCAAAAACACCACTCCAAACAAAACCCCGCTATTCGGGCGGCTAGCGGCGGCGGGCGGTTAGGTAGTCGGCCAGTTCTAGTAGCGACTGTTTTGGTTCGCAGTCGGGGAGACTCTTTAGCGACTGGCAGGCCTTGTCGATGTAATCCTGGACCACCAACTCGCAGTCAGCCATGATCGTCGAGTCATTGATGACTTCGACAACCTTCTCCAACTTAGCATCGTTGGTCCGGTCTTCGAACAACGCCTTCACAAGATTGTCGTTGGGATAACGCTCCATCAGCATGATCGTCGGCAGAGTCAGTACGCCGTTTTTGAGGTCGTTGCCAACTGGCTTACCCAAGTCGGACGGATCGCCCTGGAAATCCAGCAGATCATCGCGAACCTGGAACGCCATGCCAACGTTGTAGCCAAAATCCCTAAGCGCTTGAACCTCAGTTTCGGAAGCCCCGCCGAGCACGGCACCAGACTCGCTGGCGGTGCAGAACAACGACGCCGTCTTACGATAGATACGGTCGTTGTAGAGCTCTTTGGCCTGGGCTGCTTCATAGGCCGTGAAGTATTCCATCAATTGGCCGCTGGCCAGCTCCATGATGGTCTCCGAGAACCGGCGAATCACCCGGATATTGTTGGTGTCGCAGACAAAGGTAGCCGAGGTGGCGAACACGTAGTCGCCAAACAGCACCGCCACGTAGGGGCTCCAGGTGTTGCTGACCGTGGCCCGGCCGCGGCGAGTTGGTGAGTTGTCCACCGTGTCGTCATGGATCAGAGTGGCCAGGTGCAGCAGTTCCACGGCGCTGGCCATAATGATGGGACCGGCTTCGTCATGGGGGTGGAACTGGGCGCAGAGCAGGGTAATTGCCGGGCGGACCCGCTTGCCACCAACTTCAGTGACGTACTTGAGCAGGGGTTGGACTGCTGAGGTTTCGGTAGTCGCCAGGCTGCGGAGTTTATCATCCACTAGCTGCAGTCCGCCCTGGACTGGAGCGTAGATACTTGCTGTGCGTTCGTCTAGGCCGTGGAGCATATTATTCGCCAGGTGTCCCTATGCCAAGTTTCTGGACTTCTTCTTCTATAAGTTCAGGATCCAATTTAGTATACAGCGGCGATGGCTGCCGCAGGTCGGCGCCAGCTTTTATCTCACCAACGATAGTTTCAAAATCCCAGGTCCCCTGTTCTACCAGGCCGCTCAGGCCCAGGAACTCGTGTACTTTCTGGGAGCTGAAGGGCATGAAGGGATAAAGGATCGTCTTCAGACAGTTGATGGCTTGCATGGCCACGGTCAGACTGGAGCCCGCCACATCGGGGTCTTCCTTGATGGACTTCCAAGGGGCCTTGGTGTCCAGGTAACGGTTGGCCTCTTGGGCCAGACCAAATGCCTGGGTCACGGCAGCCTTGAACTTGCAGTTATAGAGGTTATTGTCCACTGCATCCATGGTCTCTTTGGCCGTGCGTAGCAGCGCTTCGTCCACTTCGTCCAGCGACTTGGTGCCGGGCACCTTCCCGTCGAAATTACGATAGGTGAATGACAGCACGCGGTTCACCAGGTTGCCGTAGGTGGCCACCAGTTCTTCATTGTTCCGGCGGACAAACTCCCTCCAGGAGAAGTCAGTGTCCCCGGACTCGGGCATGTTGATGGACAGCACGTACCGCAGCGGGTCAGGGTCGTATTTTTCCAAATAGTCGGGCACCCACACGGCCCAGTTCTGGCTGGTGGAGAACTTACGGTTCTCCAGGGATAAGAACTCGTTCGCTGGCACGTCATACGGCAGATTCAGACCCTTGTCGTAGGCCATGATAATCGCCGGCCAGATAATGCTGTGGAAGGGAATGTTGTCCTTACCTATAAAGTAGTAGCTCTTGGTATTTTCGTCCTTCCAGAAGTCTTCCCAGTTGCCGCCGCTCTCCTCCGCCCACTGCACCGCGGCCGACAGGTAGCCAATAACAGCTTCAAACCAAACATAGATGCGCTTGGACTCGTAACCTTCCACCGGCAGGGTCACGCCCCAGGACAGGTCACGGGAGATAGCCCGGTCCTTCAGACCGTCACGAAGAAACTGGCGAGTGAAGTTTTTGACGTTGTTGCGCCAGTGGTCCTGCTTCTCAACCCACTCCAACAACGGCTTCTCAAAGGCGGACAGCTTCAGGAAGAAGTGCTCCGACTCCCGGAACTCGGGCGTTGTGCCGCAGATGGAGCATTGGGGTTCCACCAGTTCTGGGGGGTCTAGGGTCCGGCCACAGGCGTCACATTGGTCGCCCCGGGCGCGGGTGTTCTGGCAGTGGGGGCAGATGCCTTCCACGTAGCGGTCAGGCAGGTAGCGGTCACACTGGGCGCAATATGCCAGCAGCATGTTGTCGGTGTAGATGAAACCCTTTTCATGCAGGGTAGTAAAAACGTCGTGGACGACTTTTTCGTGGTTCTCCGTCTGGGTGGAGGTGAACAGATCAAACGAGATACCCAGCTTGTCCCAAGACTCCACGAACATGGAGTGGTAGCGATTAACCACCTGCTCCGGGGTGATGCCTTCCTGATCGGCCCGGATGGTGATGGGGGTGCCGTGGGTGTCGCTGCCAGAGACCATCAGGACTTCGTTGCCCTTAAAGCGGTGATAGCGGGCAAAGATGTCGGCGCTCAGGTAGCAGCCGGCGATATGACCAAAGTGAAGTGGGCC
>CAVODA010000200.1:0-3779 GCA_963694265.1 Dehalococcoidia bacterium | reverse complement strand
TGTCCGTTCGTGGTGAGCTAGTAAATGGACGAGCCGGGAGCCATGGCCTGCAATCTGAGTTTGACCGCCGACATGAATCCGCTGGCCTCTGCGCCGTCATTGATTCGGTGGTCAAAGGATAGGCAGATATTCATCATGGAACGGATGGCAATTGCATCGTCGATGACCACGGCCTTTTTTTGGATAGTCTCGGTGGTCAGGATTCCAGCCTGCGGGTAGTTGATGATCGGCCCGGAACTGGCAGAGCCCAACGCGCCGGTGTTGTTCAGGGTGAACGTGCCGCCTTGAACATCGGTCAGAGTCAGTTTTTTGGTCCTGGCGCGGTCGGCCAGGTCTTTGGCGCCGATGGCTAGTCCAGCGATGCTGAGTTGGTCGGCGTTGTGTAGTACTGGGACGATTAGTCCGTCGGGTGCGGCCACGGCCAAGCCCAGGTTTACGCTGTTCTTGAGAATGATCTTATCGCCACCCCAAGTCGCGTTCATGGTTGGGAACTGTTTCAAGGCCTCCACCACCGCCTTGATCACAAACGGCAGATAGGTGAGTGACGAACCGAGTTTCGGTTCAAACTCGCCGCGTATCGAAGCGCGCAGGGCCACCAGGCCAGACACGTCAATTTCCACCATGCTCCAGGCGCGGGGAATCTCCGTGACACTCCTGACCATGGCCTCAGCGATCATTCGCCGGACGGGTGTGACCGTGATGTAGGTCTCCTGACCGTCGGCCGACGTGTCGCCTTGGATTCGCGGTGCTGGGCTCGCGGCAGCGGTCTGGGTTGGGCCGCTGGCGATGAATTTTAGGACATCGTCGCGGGTTATACGGCCACCTAGTCCGGTGCCGGGTATCTGGGTTACATCAATTGAATGCTCTTGGGCCAAGCGACGAACTGCTGGGGACAGCCTTGTTTGTCCGGATAGCGCTGATGGTGCGCTGGGCGCAGGAGCCACCGGTGTGGTTGCCACTGGCGTTGGCGTCACTGCTACAGTTTGAGGCGCAGGAGCCGGTGCTGCCACGGTAGGCTCGGATATCTCCACTGCCGCTCCGCCGGTCGGCCCAACAGGCGTTACGTCACGCAAGAGATAGCCGGTGGTACCGGGTGATGCTGGTGGCGCTGCCGCTGCCGGAGTCTCTGCAACCGGTGGGGCGGTCTCTAGTTCTGCGGTTTCTAATTGTATGGGTGCGGTTTCTGGTTCGGCCCCTTCTGGGCTGTCGGCGGTGGCCACTTCAGCGATGGGCGCGCCCATGGGCAGGGTCTCCCCCTCTTCAGCCAGGAGATGGACAACCATCCCTTCCACGGGAGATGGGACCTCCATGGTCACTTTGTCGGTGATGATCTCCACCAACGGCTCGTACCGTTTGATGGAATCTCCCGGCTTTTTGAGCCACTTGCCAATAGTGCCCTCGACCACTGATTCGCCAACGTGGGGTAGTTCTATGGTAATTGACATAACTTAATAAGCCGCCAGTTTACGGAGTCCGTCTGCAATCTTGTCGCCCGTGGGCATGTATGCGTCTTCCAGGGTCTGAGCAAACGGCATCGTGGGCACGTCTGGCCCGCAGATCCTGGCGATGGGTCCGTCCAAGTATTCAAAGGCTTGCTCGGCCACCAAGGCCGCAATCTCCGCGCCCACGCCGCCGGTGATGTTGTCTTCGTGCACGACGGCCAGCTTGCCGGTCTTCTTCACTGACTCCAGGATTGTTTCAGTGTCCAACGGAGTCAATGTCCTCAGGTCAACCACTTCTACGTCCAAGCCCTCTGCGGCCATGACTTCTGCTGCTTCTAAACAGTAGTGAAGGGTAAGACCGTAAGAGACCAGTGTGATGTTGCTGCCGACACGTTTGACGTCGGCTTTGCCGATGGGCAAGGTATATTCTTCGTCCGGCACCTCGCCGCGCACCAGCCGGTAGGTCTTTTTGTGCTCCAAGAAGACCACGGGGTTGTTGTCGCGGATGGCCGATTTCAACAGACCTTTGGCATCATAGGGAGTGCTGGGCGCTACCACCTTTAGACCCGGTGTGTGGAAGAAATGGGTCTCCACGTTCTGAGAATGGAAGAGGCCGCCCCGGATACCGCCACCGTAGGGCATGCGGATGACCATTGGGACCTGCACTGCGCCGTTGGTGCCGTAACAGGTACGGGCCGCCTCTCCGATCAATTGGTTAATTGAAGGCCAGACAAAGTCAGAGAACTGTACCTCTGGGATTGGCCTCATCCCTCTGAATGCAGCGCCTAAGGCAATACCCATGATGGAGGCTTCACCCAGGGGCGCGTCGATTATGCGGTCGCTGCCGAATCTTTCGGACAGACCTTGGGTGGCCAGGAACACGCCACCACGTATGCCCACGTCTTCGCCGATGACGAACACTTTTGGGTCGCGCTCCATCTCTTCTGCGATGGCTTCCCGGACAGCTTCTATGACACTTTTAACGGTCAAGATTTCTCCTACGGGCCGTATACCAAGTCATGGAGTCCAGACTCGTGAGGTGGGCTAGATGCATCGGCCAGGTCGGTGGCGTCGTCCGTTTCCTTGAGCGCCTGGGCAGCGATGGCATCAACTTGTTTCTGAGTTAGCATCCCTTCTTCTATAAGGGTACGGGCCAGGGTGATCACCGGGTCCCTTTCGCGAGCCCGTTCAACCTCACCCTCCGGACGGTAGCGGCGGTCATCGTCGTCGGTGGTGTGAGACATGAACCGTTCCACCATCATCTCCAAGAGCACCGGACCTTGAGATCGGGCGTAGGTGATGGCTTCTCTGGTTGCCTCGTAGCACTGAATCATATCCATGCCATCAACTGTGAAACCGGGGAACCCATAGCCTGCCGCCCGGCTGGAAATCTCTTCAACCACCATTTGGCTGTGTTGGGGCGTGGAGATGGCGTAGCGGTTGTTCTCGCAAATGAAAATCACCGGCAATTTATGGATTGCCGCAAAGTTCATGGCTTCGTGGACCTCGCCTTGGCTAGTGGCCCCGTCGCCAAAATAGGTGAAGACCACGGTTTTTTCACTAGCCATTCTGGCGCCCAAGGCGTAGCCGACTGCCTGGGTCAGTCCGGCTGCCACTACGTTGGATATCTGAATTATATTGTGAGGCAGGTCTGCACCCTGGAGTGGAAACTGACGCCCGCTGCTGTACGGGTCACCGGCCTTGCCCATGAATGACATCATGGTCTGGACCGGAGTTAATCCCGCAGCCACCTTAAGGGCCAGATCTCTATAGTAGGGAAACAAGAAGCAATCGCCGTCTTTCTCAGCGGCCAGCAGGCTGCCCAACTGTGCAGCTTCATGCCCCTGGCTTGAGGCGGCGATGGGTACCTTCCCCTGGCGGTTCAGCGCCCAGATGCGCTCGTCTATTGAACGCGCCTGAACCATCCTGGTGTAATAGTCCACGAGGTCGGCTTTTTTCAGCCCTTTGGGAAGTGGGGATTGGGAACGCGCCCCACTGGCCTGAGTGCCAGTTGTCCGCTTCCTTGGCATTTTAGCTCCCTGTCCAAGATGGCCCTGAATAGTTCAATCTGATCGGGTCTTCTTGGAAAATAGTATGAGGGCCAATGAGACGCCCCTCTGTGTGAATCATGATAATCAGTGCAACTAGATATTGCGCGCTTTGTGGTGTGACTGGCTAGTCACCCGATTATATATTGCAGACTGGGGCACCGCAAATGACCTGATAAGGCAACGTGCTCCGGCTCCGCCGAAAATAGACCCTGAGGACAAGGCGATTTTAAGATAGGACGATTAGGGCGGTTGTCAGATTCAAAACAGCGGATTTTAGGTCAATTTA
>CAVODA010000199.1:0-3780 GCA_963694265.1 Dehalococcoidia bacterium | reverse complement strand
ACACCGATAGCATTGGACACCGCGATGGCCACCGCAGATAGCGGAGGAATGATTGGAGCTTCGCCAACGCCACGCAGCCCGAACGGGTGCTTGGGGTTTGGAACCTCAATCATCACAGTATCTATCATGGGCACGTCCAACGTGGTTGGCATGCGGTAGTCTAGGAAGCTAGAATTTAGCATGGCCCCGTCATCGTCGTAGACGTAGCCTTCATTCAGCGCCCAACCGATGCCCTGCACCGAGGCACCTTGAATCTGGCCCTCTACATACGCCGGGTGGACTGCTGTGCCCACGTCCATGAAGGCAGTGAACCTCAGGATATCGACCTTGCCGGTTTCAGGGTCAACTTCCACGTCCACAATGTTGCCGGCAATGACCGGGCCGACGCCGGGTGAAACCGTGGACATTGAGCAAGTAACCGGCCCGCCAGTCCGCATCAGGCGGCCTGCCAGGTCCTTGAAGCTGATCTTGTCTTCAGTGCTGGCGCACATGAATAGCCCGCCTTCAAAGGTCATGTTCTCTTCGTCAACCTCAAATATCAATGCGGCACGCTGAGACATCAATCGTTTGATTTCCTCGGCGGCTTTGATGGCGGCGAATCCGGTATCAAAGGCCGTGCGACTGCCGCCAGTATTGGCGGTGTAGCCCACAGAATCGGTATCCACTACTGAAGGTGAAACGTCTTCGGCGGAGATGCCAAGTACCTCGGCTGCTTGCATGGCGATGGCCGTTCGTGACCCGCCGATATCAACCGAGCCAGAAGTCAGGCTGATTGTGCCGTCACTGTTTACGTTGATGGTGACGGACGATGCTTGGCCACCCTGCCAACGGTATCCGGTGGCGACGCCTCGGCCCTGATTTGGGCTGGTCAACGGAGCGTTGTAATGAGGATGATCCCGCATGGCTTCTTCCATCTCTCTGGCACCAAATACGGGGTGCTGGACACCGTTGGGTTGCCGGTCTCCCTCTTTGACCACGTTCAGCAGCCGGAACTCCATGGGGTCCAGTCCAAGTTTCTCGGCCAATTCGTCAATGACTGGCTCAACAGAGAACGATCCCTGCGGTTGGCCGGGCGCTCGGTAAGCCTGGACCTTTTGGTGGTTGGTGACTACGTCATAGCCGTCTACCAGTAGGTTCTCAATGTTGTACTGTCCGGTGGCGCACAGTGTTGCTCCGCCGACGGGCGAGCCGGGGAATGCACCGGCATCAAAGGCGATCCACAGTTGCGCGGCGGTTATCTTGCCGGCATTGGTGGCACCGATCTTAGTCTTCATCCAGGACGCGGCTGCCGGGCCGGTTCCTTCAAAGACGTCTTTCCGGCTCATGATGACCTTCACCGGACGGCCACTCTTCTTGGACAGCATCGCGGCCACCGGCTCCAGGTAGGTGGTGGCCTTGGCACCGAACCCTCCGCCGATCTCCGTGGGAATCACCTTGATCCGTGATTCGGGGATATCCAGAATCGCGGAACATGACGAGCGAATAGCGAATGCGCCCTGTGTGCAGGTCCAGATGGTCAACCGGCCGTCTCCCGCCCAGGTGGCAGTGGAGGCGTGGGGCTCGATGTAACCCTGGTGGACGGTCTGGGTGGTGAACTCGCGTTCCAGAATCACATCGGCTTCAGCGAAACCTTTTTCAATGTCGCCAAGTTTGTGTTGGATGTGAGAGGCAATGTTGCTCTGCGCTCCGGTATCGTCGCCCCTGGCGAACCGCTCAATCTTGAAGTGGGTCGTCAGGTTATCGTGCAGCAACGGCGCGTCGTCGGCCATCGCGTCCTTGATGCTGAGGACCGGCTTTAGCACTTCATAGTCAACTTCTATCAGGTCTAGGGCTGCCTCTGCTATGTGGGCGCTGGTGGCGGCGACGGCGGCCACGGCGTGTCCCTTGTAGCGGGCTTTTTTGTCAGCCATGATGTGCTCGGCCAACAGACGGGAGCCGCCCTCAGCGAGGTCGATGATGACGTTGCCGATGATTGGGAAGTCTTTGGAGGTGACTACTGCCGTTACTCCGGGCAGCGCCTCAGCCTTGCTGGTGTCGATTCCGAGGATCTTGGCATGGGCGTAGGGGCTGCGCAGCACTTTGCCGTGCAGCATCCCTGACAGTTGGGTGTCGGCGCCAAACTTGGCTGAGCCGATTACTTTGTCCAGGCCGTCGTGGCGGATGGGTCGGGTGCCTACAACGTTGTATTGTTTTGTTTGTTCTGATTGCTGACTGCTGGTGGATGTGGCCATTATTTATCCCCTATTGCGGAAATTTTGGCATGTGAACGATTTTACGACTGGGTGCCAGTCTAAACCGATGTGAGTCTCACTATATCTTTGGGAGCGTAGAAGTCAATCGGGCAGGCCCGTAAACGGGCGACCCATTATAAAAGGCCTAACCGCGCAGTACGGGTAGGATTTCTTTGGAGCAGAGTTCTAGTTGGCCGGCTTGGTCCGGGCCACCAAAGCGGATGACCATGGTCTCAGCACCGGCGTCTATGAATCTTTTAAGCCAGGCCTTGGCCTCAGCCACGTTGCCGGTGAAAACGCTCTGGGTGCGGGCCATGGTCTCGTAGGGCATGTTGTAGTAGCCCTCAATGAATCCGCGCATCTCTTTGTCCGCTTGCGCCTTGTTCTCATTGATGTTCAGGGTGGTGTAGAGGGCTTTGTGGAGCCGGTTAGAGTCATCGCCGGATTCCTTGGCCAGGGCTTCAATTTGATTCCAACCTTCAGTGAATGCTTCAGGAGACCGGGAATTGGGGAACCAGCCGTCGCCAATTTTGAGCATACGGCGCTGCGGTTTCTCGGCGCTGGCGGCCATCCAGAGAGGGATGCCGTCTTTCTGCACTGGTTTCAGCCCTAGACTGACGCCGTCTAGCTGGAAATGGTGTCCGTTGAAAGTGACCTCAGATTCTGTCCACAGCCGGCGCATGATGGTGATGATCTCTTCAAATATGCTGACTCGGTACTTGAAGTTGACCCCGCAGGCTTCAAACTCTTTCTGCACTGCCGGGGTCTTGCTGGCAATGCCCACACCAAGAATCACGCGGCCCTGGGAGATGATGTCTAGGTTGGCAACTTCATTGGCCAGTATCACGGGGTTACGGAGGGCGGGCAGGAACACCGCTGTGCCCAATTTAACCCGCTTGGTGCGCCCGGCGATGGCTGCTAGAGTACTCAAGGCCTCCAAACGCGGACGAGCCAGCACGCTATCACCGCACCAGACCGAGTCAAACCCGTGGCCCTCAGCCGCCTCTGCCAGATCGATCATCGACCCAAAATCCGGGACTCCGGGGGCCATGACTACTTCCCTGGTGGGCAGCAAGTAGCCAAAAGAAGTCTTGCCATGTGCCATGATGGGCCTCGCTTGTTGGTCGTATGGATCGCGCCGGTTAATCACGCGATAAGGGTGCCGCTCTGGTTTTTAAGCAACGTGGCACCCTGTTAGGCCCTAGATTATATCTTGCCCGGAAGTTGGGCGTGTAACCACTAAGTTGAGGTTAGCCTTCTTTGCGAAGCCCAATCCGGTAGGCACCGTTGAACAGCAAACCGAGCACGATCAACAGGGTAACGCTGCCAACCGGGATGAAGATGGCCAGATTGCGACCCAGGTTGGAGGATTCTTCCGCCTCGGCGAAGACTATGTTCAGACGGGCGTTGGGTTCTTCGTCGTCGGTATTGGCCGACACGGGGTCACCTTTTGCACCCTCTCTGATTTCCTTGGATACGATTCCTCCCTGGGATTCCACAGTAGCAACCACGAGATTGAAGTCGTCGGCAAACACGCGGACGGTCATGT
>CAVODA010000198.1:0-3785 GCA_963694265.1 Dehalococcoidia bacterium | reverse complement strand
AAGAGCCAACGAGCCCGTCCAATCATCAGCTTGGTTAGCATTGCAACCTAAGTACAGAGGCGAGATTTGTAGCGGCTTTAGGCCCGGTGTCAGCTAATAGCCGAGGATCCGCGGCTGGCCAATAACTCTTGCAGGCCCTCTGAGAAATCACGTTTGATCATCACAGCGTCGCTGCCCAAATCCCGGGCTTTTCGCAAGACGCCCGGCTCGCCGTGGGGGCCGTAGGCAACGACTCTAGTGTTGGGGTCTTTAGACGCCGCCAGGCTCTCCAGAGCTTCGGTCCAGACCGATTCATCCATTTCCAGGTCAACCAGCACCAGCGGCACAGTGTGGGACTCTGCGGCTTTCATAAGAGCTTCGGCAGTGGACGCGCTGACGGTTTCCAGTCCGCCGGCTTCAGCTGCAGCTTCAATGCGGGGCATGAAGAATAGGTTGCTGGTCAAGACCAGTACAGTTTCTTTATCGGCCATTAGATTGGCCAGGAAACGGTACAGCAGCCACCGCCTTGGGGTAGCTCTGCTGTTCTGCCTCGATAGTAGACAGTCGGCCCGCCACGTCACGCACTTGAGGCCGATCTGCTTGGCATTTGGAACACCACGCCTGCTCTTTGGTAAAGAGCATCATGTTGTCCTTTTTAACCGTCACAATCTCGATTTCGGTGCCGCACTCACCACAGGAACTAACTATTTCTACTTCTGTAATTGGCATTTAAACATCACTTTAGCCGGGCTATAAATCTAGACTGTCCGCGAGTAACTCAATTACGTCTTTGGCTTGTTTCTCAGAGGCCAGTCCTTTTGCTTGGATGCCTTCATCCAACATCTGGACGCAGAATGGGCAGGAAACCCCCACCATGTCCGCATCGGTATCTATGAACTGGTCTGTCCGGGCGTGGTTGACACGGTCTCCTTGGCTTTCTTCAATCCACATGTGACCACCGCCGGCGCCGCAGCAGAAGCCACGCTCGCGACAGCGGGAACCCATCTCAACCAGCTTTAGGCCTGGGATGGCCTTGGCTACGTCGCGGGGCTCGTCGTAGACGCCGTTGTGTCGACCCAAGAAGCAGGAGTCGTGATAGGCCATGGTCACGTCCAACATCTTCACGGGCTTTATATCGCCATTCTTGATGAGCCGGTCCACAAACTGGCTGTAGTGTAGAACCTCAAAGTTGCCGCCCAACTGGGGGTATTCATTCTTCATGGTGTTGAAGCAGTGGGGACAGGTGGTCACCACCTTCTTCACGTTGTAACCGTTCATGGTATCGATGTTCTGTTGGGCCAGTATTTGGAACAGGTACTCGTTACCCATACGACGCGCTGGGTCTCCGGTGCAGGTCTCCTCGTCACCCAGGATGGCAAAGTCCACCTTGGCGGCCTTCAGCACCTTGGCCATGGAGCGGGCGATGGCCTGGCTCCGTTGCTCCAAAGCCGGGGTACACCCAACCCAGAACAGGACTTCAGCGTCGGGTTTCTCAGCCAGAGTTGGCACTTCAAGACCTTCTGCCCAGTCTGTGCGAGAGTATTGGGTGCCGCGCCAGGGGTGGCCACGCTGTTCCAAGCTTAGTAGAGCGTTCATGGCCGACTCAGGCGCTTTGGACTCTTCCAAGACCAGGTGGCGGCGCATGTCCATGATGGTGGGTACATGCTCCACCGTCACGGGGCATTCTTCCATGCAGGCACCGCAGTTCAGACAATCCCAGATTGACGACTCAGAGATAATCGATGGCACCAGCGGAGAGGGCTCCACGAGATCGACGTTCCGTTCACCCTGATGACCAATGGCCACCATGTGGTCTTTGATCCCCTCAACGATGTGCATCGGCGAGAGTTGTTTGCCCGTTAGGTTGGCGGGGCAGACATCTGTGCAGCGACCGCAAACCGCACAGGCGTAGCCATCAAGTAACTGCTTCCAGGAGAAGTCCTGGACGCGCCCTGCGCCGAATTTCTCGGTGTTTTCCAGGTCCATCAGTGGTAGTGCGCCCTTGGGCTCCAAGGACCGGAAATAGGCGTTCACAGGGGCCGCAAACATGTGCATGTGCTTGGTGAACGGGATATAGACGGTAAAAATCAGGATGATGGACAGATGAGACCACCAGAAAAAGCCTTGCCAGAAGTTGGCTGCACTGGCACCCACCCCCCAGTCTATGAACAACTCGCCCAGCCATTTGCCGATGTAAACGTCAGCCTCTGGGCCGGTCCCGCCTTGGGCCACCCAGAAGGCGTGGGTCAGCAGCGTGGATGCCATCAACCCGGTAATCAGAACCACGATTATCAGAGCATCGGAATGGCGGGTGAGGTCAAACCGGAGGCGGCTGGGCTTAACAACCCAGCGGCGGACAAACGCCCAAATCAGCACCACCAGCATGACGGCCGACAATATGTCCAAGTAGGCGCTGTAGACTCTGACGCCAGTCTCGGTCAGAAGCCACTCGGGGAATCCCGCATTTACTGAAGCAGCAAAGATAAAGATGCCGTAGCTGAGCATGAAGGTCAAAAAGCCCCAGAAGATGATGGCGTGGCCGATACCGGCGTAGTCGCCATACTTCACTCGCTGTAGCACTTTCTGTTGGCCCAGGGAGATGAGTAACGCACCTTTGAGCCGCACCATCGGTTGGTCAAACCGGGCAGTTTCTTTGCCCTGCAAGACCAGCTTCACCACTCTGACGTAAAAAGCGTAATGGAATACTGCCAGGGCGATGCCCAACAGACCTAATACGCCTATCCAAAGGGGCAACGCCCCTATATCTCCAGGAGGAACCACACTCTACACCTGCTTTACCAGACGGCGAACCGTCCGGACAATTTTTGCTCTTCGATTATCGACAGCCTGAGATACGCAGATTGCCAATGCGCCATTTTAGCATGATTCAGGCGCGGCTCCACCTAGGTGAATTGCGCCTGAATCTAGGTCTCCGATTAAGCCGCCTGAAACGCCCCAAAAGAACGCAGCTTAGAATTCTTTGATCCGAGGAATAACCTCTCGTCCCAGCAATTCTATCTGCTTCAACACCTGTTCCTGAGGCATGCCGGGCCACTGCATACGGCAGATCATATGGTTCACGCCCAGTTCGTCGTGGTAGCGGCGGAACTCATCGACTATGTCGTCCGGAGAACCCAACAGGAACCGGTCCTTTGCCAGGTCCTGATAGGGCACGCTGAAGCTCTCATCGCCGGGCAGGGCTTTGTCCTGGCCCCAATCGGCATAGGCTTTGTATTTGGCCTCAAGGAAAGGCTGGCTTTCTATGTAGGCAGTCTCTCGGTCTTCGGCCACGTACATCTCACGCATCATCGGCAGTTCATCCGGCACGGGGTTTTCGAACTCTTCCAAGGCTGCCTTGTAGCGAGTCCATTGGTCGGCGACCATCGGTACGGTGGCGTGAGGGTTGATTAGCCAGGGGTAACCCCAACGAGCGGCGCGGCGAATTGCCACATCGTTATTAGCCGCAACCCAAATGGGAGGATGGGGGTTCTGTACTGGCTTGGTGCTAAGCTTGGTCTTCGGAACCGTGTAATACTTGCCGTTAAACTCAATCTCGTCTTCAGACCACAATCGCTTGATTAGGTCCATAGCCTCGTTCATACGCCCAACACGCTCACCGCGCTGAACGCCAAAGGCCGTGTATTCTTCGTCCCGGTAACCAAGGCCAACGCCAAATACAAACTTGCCGTTGGTGATGGCGTCCAGTGTGGCGATGCTCTCCGCCAGTTCGACCGGGTTGTGCAGCGGCACCAGAATAACGGTGGCCGCCACCTGCATGTCGCCGGCATCGGCAGCCAGGCGAGCCA
>CAVODA010000197.1:0-3787 GCA_963694265.1 Dehalococcoidia bacterium | reverse complement strand
GACTGCCCATCAGCGAAGACTACATTGGCATCCATCTGGGCCGCCGCCAAAAGGGGTACGGTCGGGGTGGACGCATGCTCATTGAGCAGGACCGCGCCAAGATCATCTCCGGTGTGCGCCACGGCGAAACCCTAGGCAGCCCCATTGGCATGACCGTGGAGAACAAAGACTGGGCGAACTGGCTTGAGGCCATGTCGATTGAACCTCTGGAAGGTGAGCCAGAGAGTCCTCGCACACGGCGCATAACCCGCATCCGCGCCGGACACGCCGACTTACCCGGTGTGATGAAGTATGGTTTCCAAGATGTGCGCAACGTCCTAGAGAGGGCCAGCGCCCGGGAGACCGCCGCCAGAGTTGCCGCGGGAGCCATCGCCATCAAGCTTCTGGAAGAATTTGGCATGAAAATTCACAGCCACGTCATATCCATTGGCTCAGTGGACGCCGCACCGGTAGAAGACCCTTCAACCATTGACTGGGCTGCAGTAGAAGAATCACCGGTGCGTTGCGCCGACCCGGACGCTGCAATCAAGATGGCCTCTGAAATCGATGCCACCAAAGAAGCTGGCGACACCGTGGGCGGTATGTGCGAGATTATCGTAGAAAACGTGCCCATCGGCGTGGGTTCCCACGTCAGTTGGGACAAGAAGATCGATGCGCTGGTTGCTCAGGCGCTCATGTCCATCAATGCGGTAAAGTCGGTCTCGATTGGGCCCGGTTGGGAGGTTTCCACCCAACGCGGATCAGAAGTGCAGGACGTGATTCTGCCGGTGACCGACCCTGACCACCCCTGGCAGCGGAACACCAACAAGCTTGGTGGCACTGAGGGCGGCATGACCAACGGTATGCCTCTGGTCGCCCGGTTCGGTATTAAGCCCATTCCCACCATGGTCACGCCTCTACCCTCGGTAGACCTGGACACCGGCGAAGAGGTGCTGTCTCATTTCGAGCGCTCCGACATCTGTCAGGCGCCCCCAGCCTGCGTGGTTGGCGAGGCGATGGTTGCTCTGGTGTTGGCCAAGGCCTTCATGGAGAAATTTGGCGGAGACTCCGTCCCGGAGACCAAACGTAACCTGGAGGGCTACTTGAAAACGGTGGGCCCCCGCAAGGTTTACCAATAGCCCACGCCTGGATTACCGTGGCCGCAAAGCCCAGATTACTCAACATTCCTAACGTTTATGAAGCATCTGCCCTGTGGACGGCCATGAGTGTCTTTGCACTGCTTCTAGGCCTGGCGCTCCTGGTCTTTGATGGGCCAGTTTTCTCAGCCGTGGAGTGGCTGGCTGATCTGGCCCGTTCCGACCCCTACACCCTCTCTCCCAAGAACGCTTCAGAAATTAGGGAAGGCATCGATACTTGGGCTCGGGCTGCGTTTGCTCTTGCCGCCATCACTTTTCCTTTGGGTAGCAGTAGATTCAAGGCTTGGCTCGCCAGCTCCCTAAGACACATCACCTCCCGACAAGACGATGATTCCCTGCCGCCAGACCATTACGGTCGACTATTCTTCGCGGCGTTGATTGCTGTGCTGGTTTATTCCGTCTTGGCCCACTGGTCGCTGCGGACTTTCTTGGATACAGACTGGCTGGAAGGCGAAGACGGAGTCAGCGAGTGGTGGTCGGTGGCAACCTATATGTTCGCTGCCGTAGCCGCCGGAGTCGCGGCCTCGTATTTGAAGAAGACCAAACACAACAAGCTGCGGTATTTCTACATAACGTTGGCGGTCGGTTTCTTTATGGCTGGCATGGAAGAGATTAGCTGGGGGCAGCGTATCTTTGACTGGGGTACGCCGGCCGCAATTGAAGAGATAAATTTCCAGGGTGAGACCACGCTCCACAACGTGAACTTCGCCAACAACGTAATCTTCGAGATGTTGTTTTGGGGCAGCACCCTGGGTCTGATTGGCGGGTTGTGGCGGCTGACCGCCAACCTGCGGGGTCTGAACGACCGGATGCGATTGGTGTTGCCTACTTTGACCATGGCCCCGGCGTTGTTGCTGATCATGGTCTGGCGGACCGGCGAACTCTGGCGCACCGCCAACATCCCCCGACTGGTAATGGACCATTTCAATTCTGGCCCTAGAGGCTCAGAGGTACCCGAAGCGTTGTTGGGTCTCTGCATCATCATGTACACTTTCACGAACCTGCAAAAGGCGCGGTATCTGAGTCGGCAGACCATTACGTCTGACAATCAAACGCCCATTGAGGAGGGCACATGAAATTTGGAGTCAGCCTAATCCCCCACAACCTGAAAGAAACGGCCGCCAGCGCCAGATTGGCCGAGGACTTGGGGTTCGATTACATCGGCATCCCAGATTCGCAGTCGCTCTGGCGGGAGTTGTACTTGAGCCTGAGTGTAGTCGCCGGTGCCACCAGCAAGGTGGGTATCGGTCCCACAGTCACCAACGCGCTCACCAGGCACCCGGCGGTGGCAGCATCGGCCATTGCCACGTTGAATGAGATGTCCGGTGGCCGCGCCTATTTTGGTATTGGTAGCGGAGACAGCGCGATTCTAAATCTGGGGCTGCGTCCGGCCAGACTGAAAGAGGTGCAGGAATACATAGAGGCCATGCGAGCCATCCTCTCGGGCCAGACTTACGAGTACAAAGGCCGTGAGATACACGTTCAATGGTCGGAGAACCCGGTGCCCATAATCATGTCTGCAGAGGGGCCCAACACCCTGGCTCTGGCCGGAAGTATCGCCGACGCAGTGATTGTGCATTCAGGACTGAGTAAAGAAGTGCTGGCCGACACCATTGATAGGATCAGAGAAGGAGAACGCACTGCCGGTCGTCCGGAGGGATCAGCAAAGGTGTGGGCGTTTGCCAAGTGCAACATTGCTGACTGCCGAGAAGACGCAATCGACGAGATAAAGATGGCTTTGGCGGCGTCCGGGCACCACGCCTTTAGGTTCACGCTAGAGGGGAAGAACGTCCCTGAGCATCTCCAGGAGGCAGTAATGGCCCTCCAGGGCGAGTACGTGCCATCGGAGCACGAGCAATTGGGCAATACCCGCAATGCGGCCATCAGTGATGAACTGGGCCTGACCGAATTCCTGGCCGACCGGTTCGCGGTGGTGGGCACGCCGGAGGACTGCCTGGCCAAGGTCCGCACTATTGAGGAAGCGGGCGTGGACAACCTTCTAATTTTGGCCATCAGCTCTGATTCGGACAACATCATTCGGCGTTTTGGTGAAGAGGTGATAGCTCGAATCTGAAGCGTTGAAACTGGTGGTTGACGCAGGGTTTTGAAATGCCATGGCTAGTCACAGGTCAGCCAGGCTCAAATAGATACAACGAACCATTGAGGACGGTGCTGGAATTGGGTTGACACATAGAAGTTATGCGCTAAACTATTGTTAGCCAAATTTTGGACACTTCGGAGGAACCAAATGGAAGGAAAGTTTCAGATTGAAATAACCTACTGCGTAAGTTGACAGCACCACGCTGTCGCCACGTGGATGGCGAATGAATTTTTCCGGCACTACGGCAAGGACGCTGCCATTGCTATCTCCCCTCGCGGACAGGGCATCATGGAAGTATTCTTCAATGGTGAGCGGATTTTCGACAAGAAGGGTGAAGGCAACATCTATCCTGACCTGAAACGGGTTCGGGAGATGCGCCAGGTCATCGATGCTAAAATCGAGACCCTAGAGCCCACACCGGCCGACGACTAGACCTTCTTTCAAAAGAAGATAATAAAAAAGATCCTCCTGTAAAGGAGGGTCTTTTTTATTTGTGGTTTTTATTTGTGTTCTTCCGGCCAAAGGCTATAGAAAAACTACAGGAGTGTCT